>JANOTU010000298.1:0-3991 GCA_031416515.1 Hyphomicrobiales bacterium | reverse complement strand
CTGTTCGGCATGGCCGGAAACGATTCACTCAGTGGCGTCGACGGCGTTGATCTGCTCGACGGCGGCGAAGGTCACGATACCCTGACGGGCGGCGCGGGAGCTGACAATCTGACCGGCGGATTGGGCGACGATACCGCAAGTTACGCCGATGGCGCCATTGGCGTGGCCGTCAATCTTGCAACGGGCCTCGGCAGCGGCGGCAACGCCCAGGGCGACACGCTTTCGGGCATAGAGAACATCACGGGATCTTGGGGCAACGACACACTTGTCGGCGATGCCATTGGCAATGTTCTGAGAGGTGATTTTGGCAATGATACGCTGGACGGCGGAGCAGGCGGTGACCATCTCTATGGCGGCGTTCACGACGATAATTTGCTTGGCCGCGCCGGTGATGACTATCTGCAGGGCGACCAAGGCAATGACTCCCTGAACGGTGGCGCCGACAACGACTCGCTATGGGGCATGGAAGGCGCTGACTTCCTCGTCGGCGGTCTCGGCAATGACAGTTTCTCATTCGCGGCATTGTCTGACAGCACTGTGAATGCTGCTGGCCGCGACAGGGTGGGCGATTTCGTGCGTGGCCAGGATGTGATCAATGTGCACGAGATTGATGCCGTGATCGGTTTTGAATTCATCAATCAGGATTTCACCTTCATCGGCGCCAGTGGCTTCAGCGCCGGCGTGGCGGGGCAATTGCGCTACTCACAGTCAGGCGGCAACACGCTTGTCGAAGCCGACGTGAACGGCGACCAGATCGCTGATTTCGCGCTGCTGCTGAATGGCACGTTCAACCTGACAGCGGCTGACTTCATACTGTAGCGCCCGCATTGCATGGCCAGCGTGGCCGGAGTCTTCCTTCGGCCACTTTTTTATGAGATATTTGCAAGATTGCTGGACTCGTGCATATTGCAGTATGAGGCGGCATAACATCCAGGAGAAACACAGCATGACAAAATATGGAACAAGGAACTTTCTCGCAGGCCTGGTGGCCGTCACTGCCGCCGTGGCGCTTCCCGCGCAGGGGTTCGCCCACAGGGAGGGCTACTGCGATGGCTACGCCGAGGACTATGCTGACCAGAGGGCCAACGGTGGCAACGTGCTGGCTGGCACATTGCTTGGCGCCGGAACCGGCGCGGTGATTGGCAGCATTGTCGGCGGCAGGAGAAGTGTTGGCGAAGGCGCCCTGATTGGCGCGGTTGGCGGCACGGTCATTGGCGGTGTGCATACCGACAAGAAGTGGCGCAAGCAGTACAAAAAAGGCTACGCCAAGTGCATGGACCGTTATCACTAGCCCGACAGGACAGTCAGCTCCGGCACCGGGCCGGAGCTTGATCCTGGTCTCGTTTCACCCTGTTGCAAGCGCCGTTGCTTGAGTCCGGCATGACCTTCACTCCCGAAGACCTGGCGGGCGCTGTCCTGACGATTGACTTGGCTGCGCTCCAGCGCAACTGGCGTTTTCTGGCCGGTCGCGCCGCTGGCGCTGAATGCGGCGCCGCCGTCAAGGGCAATGCTTACGGCCTTGGGCTTGGACCGGTGACAGAGGCTCTTTGGCAGGCTGGCTGCCGGAGTTTTTTTGTGGCCCGGCCCAAGGAAGGCGAAGAGCTCCGCGCTCTCGCGCCAGAAGCCATCATCCATGTGCTGGACGGGCTGTTTCCCGGACAGGCGGAGTTTTACGCCAAGCTGGATTTGCGCCCTGCCCTCATCTCAATTGCCGAGGCCCGCGAATGGGCCGCTTTCGGGCGTGTCTATGGCCGCAAACTGTCCTGCGCATTGCATGTTGATACCGGCATCAACCGGCTGGGGTTCTCGGTGGCCGAATTTCATGCCCTTCTTGATGATTCGCCCCTTCTCGACGGATTGAATGTCACATTGCTGATGAGCCATCTGGCCTGCGCTGATGATCCCGGCCATCCCCTCAACCAGAAGCAACGCCACCTGTTTGCCGAAATCCGCCAGCGTTTCCCTGGTGTGCCGGCCAGCCTCGCCAATTCCAGCGGCATATTTCTTGGCGAGGCTTTCCGCCATGATCTGGTGCGTCCCGGCATTGCCCTCTATGGCGGCAATCCAACGCCGGCGGCACCCAATCCCATGTCGGCGGTTGTGCGCCTCGAAGGCGCAGTCATGCAGGTCCGCGAGGTGGGCGCTGGCGACAGCGTGGGCTATGGCGGCACCTGGACGGCGCAGCGACCCTCGCGCATTGCGATACTCGGCGCTGGCTACAAGGACGGTGTGCCCCGCTCCTTGAGTTCAAAGCCGAATGCCGCCCCGGCCCAGGTCTGGCTGGCGGGTGCCCGCTGCCCGGTCATTGGCCGGGTGTCCATGGACATGATGGCCATTGATGTCACCGTGCTTGCCGCCAGCGTCGTGACACGCGGCACCCGCGCAGAAATCTTCGGCGCCCACATCGGTATCGACGAGGCCGCAGAGCGGGCCGGAACCATTTCCTATGAGTTGCTAACCAGGCTGGGCAGCCGCTATGCAAGGCTCTATTCGCAAACGGGGTCTTCTTGAACATTCTCGCCCACATCGGCCGCGCCACGCTGTTGCTTCTCGAGGAAGTGGGCCGGGTCACGCTGTTCATCAAGGACGGCCTGGCGCAGGGCCTGACCCCCAAAATCCATGGTCGGCAGATTCTGGAGCAGATGCTCAAGATCGGGTATTTCTCGCTCCCCGTCGTCGGCCTCACGGCGTTTTTCACGGGCGGCGCGCTGGCCCTGCAAATCTACATGGGCTCCTCGCGATTCAATGCGGAGAGTCTGGTGGCGTCCATCGTCGCCCTTGGCATCACCCGCGAGCTGGGGCCGGTGCTGGCGGGCCTCATGGTGGCCGGGCGTGTGGGCGCATCCATCGCCGCCGAGCTTGGCACCATGCGCGTCACCGAGCAGATCGACGCGCTGGTCACCCTTGCCACCAACCCGTTCAAATATCTCGTCGGCCCCCGCATCCTCGCCGCCGTGCTCACCCTGCCCCTGCTGGTCGCCATCGGCGACACCATCGGCATCATGGGCGGCTATATCGTCGGCACCCGCTCGCTGGGCTTCAACGGCTATGCCTACATCAAGAATACCGCAGATTTCCTCGAGCTGGGCGATGTCACGTCCGGCCTGATCAAGGCCGCCGTCTTCGGCTTCATCATCGCGGTCATGGGCTGCTATCACGGCTTCAATTCCAAAGGAGGTGCTGCAGGCGTGGGCCGCGCCACCACCAACGCCGTGGTCTCCGCCGCCATCTTGATTCTCGCCGCCAATTTCGCCCTCACCTCGCTGTTGTTTCAGGAGTGAGGCCATGAGCGAGGGTCACATTGTCTTGCGCGATGTGCGCAAATCCTTCGGCCCCAAGCATGTGCTGAACGGCGTCAATCTGTCGGTGGCCAAAGGCCAGTCCCTGGTGGTGATCGGCGGCTCCGGCACCGGCAAATCGGTGATGATCAAATGCATCCTCGGCATCATCCGCTCCGATGCAGGCTCGGTCACCGTTGGCGGCGAAGAGGTGACCAGCCTCAAGGGGCCGGCGCGCGATGCTTATCTCTCGCGCTTTGGCATGTTGTTTCAGGGCGGCGCGCTGTTTGATTCTCTCAGCGTCTGGGAAAATGTCGCCTTCGGCCTGATTCAGGGCCGCAACATGGCGCGCGCCAAAGCCAGAGACATCGCCATCGAGAAACTGGCCCAGGTGGGCCTTGGGGCCGATGTGGCGCAACTCTACCCCGCCGAGCTCTCTGGCGGAATGCAAAAGCGCGTTGGCCTGGCGCGGGCCATCGCCGCTGATCCTGAGATCATTTTTTTCGATGAACCCACCACCGGCCTTGATCCCATCATGGCCGATGTCATCAACAGCCTCATTGTCGATTGCGTCGAGCGCCTCGGGGCCACCACCATCTCCATCACCCACGACATGGCCTCTGCCCGCAAGATCGCCGATGAAATCGCCATGATCCACAAGGGCGAAATCATCTGGCAGGGTCCAGCAAAAAAAATCGATCGCAGCGGCAATG
>JANOTU010000297.1:0-2331 GCA_031416515.1 Hyphomicrobiales bacterium | reverse complement strand
CCTTCGCGAGCCTCGAAGGGCCCTTCGAGGCTCGCAAGAGCTCGCACCTCAGGGTGAGGGTGTAGGGGTATCTTTCCCCAAGACTCTGCCCGCCACCGCATCCAACTTGCGCAGCAGTTTGGCGTCGCGCTTTTCCGGCGCTGTCATGATGGCATATTCCAGGGCGCGGTCTGAACCAACGAGGCAGAGCGGGTGTTCTCGCGGGAAATCCCGGGCGATGCGGGTGATCAACCGGCTGGCGTTTCCGGCATTGGCCCTGACCACAGCCAGAACCTTGCTCACATCAACCTCGCCATGGACCTCGTGCCAGCTGTCATAATCCGTCACCATGGCGATAGTGCAATAGCTGATCTCCGCTTCGCGGGCGAGCTTGGCTTCCGGCATGTTGGTCATGCCGATGACGGCAGCGCCCCAGGAGCGGTAAAGCTGCGACTCGGCAAGGGTTGAGAACTGTGGCCCCTCCATCACCACATATGTTCCGCCGCGCGCAAAGGCAATCTTCTCGGCTTTAAGCGCCTTCTCGGCCACATCCTGCAAGCCGGGCGAAACCGGGTGGGCAAATGACACATGCCCAACGCAGCCCGTGCCAAAAAAAGATTTCTCGCGCGCGTAAGTGCGGTCAATGAACTGGTCCACCAGCACGAAGGTGCCCGGCGGCAGCTCTTCCTTCAACGATCCCACAGCGGAGAGCGAGTAAAGGTCGGTAACCCCCGTCCGCTTCATCACATCGATATTGGCGCGGTAGTTGATCGTCGTCGGCGAAGAGACATGCCCCCGCCCATGGCGCGGCAAGAAAACCACGGGAAGCCCGCCGATTTCGCCAACGCGAACCTGATCGGATGGCTCGCCCCACGGGCTCTTGACGGTCTTCCACCGCGCCTTGTCCATGGCGATGTCGTAAACGCCGGAACCGCCGATGATGCCGAGGATGGATTGGGTCATGCCAGGCAATATTCCATTTGCCGCGATTTCCTGCTACAACTATCTTCACATCTGATTTTTGAGAGGGAATGCGCTTTGGGTAGTTGTCTCAACAATGGTGATTGTCTCTGGTTTAAACATCTTGAAACCGATGAAAGCAGTTTCCACAGGCTTTACAAGCTCAAGGCCGGAAGTCGTATAAGGGTCGAAATTGACGGCGTGGTTGGTCATTGGGTGCGCATGGACGATGGCGCTGACGGTCGCCCCACACCCGGAATCAGGCCTATCACCCAGGCAAAGAAGCATTGGAAGTCCCTGATTCCGCGCCGCGGTGAAAGGCTGGAATTCAAACTCGCCCGCCACGCCCTCGCCAAACCCGCTGTGGTTCAGGTCATGACTGACGAGTGGAAAAGCGCGGAAGACGAAGCGGCATTTCGCAATCTGTAATGCCCTCGCCCAGAAGAATATTTTCCCTCTCACTTGGGAGAGGGAGGGGCCCATTGCCCTTGCAATGAGAGGGTGAGGGAACACCGGCGCTAATTGTTTGACACCTGTATCCCGTCATCTTCCCGTCGCAGACAAGAGCGACGGGCCCCTTCTTCTCCCAAGGGAGAAGAGAAAAAGGCAAGTGAATCCGATAGCGGCTTTCGCCGGGACGACGGACAAGAGGTGGAGTTCATCCATCTCGTAGCGCGGGCCTCCAGCGCGCCATTGGGCAACGAAGGGCGGGCTGGAAGCCCGCGCTACAAGCAGGCAAACAACATGGTAGATGACGGAAATTATGGGTGGCAAGAAATAGTGACGACGAACACCAACAAGATCCTCAATGCGCCTTGGCCCAGATTTTCTGCTTCACCAGAAATAGCATCACGGCCAGCACGGCAAGATAGATCATCACCATGAAGCCCAGGCTTTTCCGCTCTTCCAGCTTGGGTTCCGCCGTCCAGGCGAGGAAGGCGGAGACATCGCGGGCCATGGCGTCCACCGTGTTGGGCGCGCCATCGTCGAAGGTCACCTGGCCATCGCTAAAAGGCGGGGCCATGCCGATCCAGTGGCCGTTGGCAAAGTAAGGGTTATAGCTTTTGCCTTCGGGCTGTTCCTTCTTCATCTCCTCAGTTGGCTCTTCATAACCCGTCAACACTGAGTAAACATATTGCGGGCCGCCGATGCCGTTGATGAGCTGGTTGAAGGTGCCATGCCAGCCAGCGCGCGACTTGGTGATGAGGGAGAGATCAGGCGGATAAGCGCCGCCATTTGCCACTCGCGCGGTTTGCTCATTGGGAAACGGCGAGGGGAAAGGATCGGAGGCCACACCGGGGCGGTCGAACATCTCGCCATCCTCGCCGGGGCCGTCTTTCACCGTGTAGGTGGCTGCCAGCGCCTTGGCCTGTTCTTCTGTAAAGCCGGGTC
>JANOTU010000296.1:0-10183 GCA_031416515.1 Hyphomicrobiales bacterium | reverse complement strand
CTTGATCTGGTGATCATCATGCTGGGCACCAATGACATCAAATACGCCAACCGCTGTCGCGCCTTTGATGCTTCGATGGGGATGGCGCGGCTGGTTGAGATCGTGCAGCGCTTTCCCTGGATCAAGACGGCCTCGGCCCCGCAAATCCTCATCATGTCGCCGCCCTCTTTATGCAAGACGAAGGATGAGTGGTTCAATGACCTGTGGGGCCATGCCATCGCAGAATCAAAACTCTTTGCCAGGCATTACAGCCGTGTGGCGAAAGACACAGGCGTGCATTTCTTTGACGCAGGTAGCGTGGCGAAGGCCGATCCGGTGGATGGAGGACATCTGCCGGCGGCGGATACGAAGAAGCTGGGCACGGCGCTTGTGCCGGTGGTGAAAAGGATATTGGGCGAATAGTGAGTAGCGAGTAGCGAGTAGTGAATAAAAGTTCTATTCGCTACTCACTATTCGCTACTCACCCCTCACTACTCACCCCCTGGAAAGGAAAAAAATGGCCGACAACAATTTCGACATCCTCATCATCGGCTCCGGCCCCGGCGGCTATGTGACGGCCATCCGCGCCGCACAGCTCGGGCTCAAAGTGGGCATTGTAGAACGCGAGCATCTGGGGGGCATTTGCCTCAACTGGGGCTGCATTCCAACCAAGGCGCTGCTGCGCTCGGCGGAGATTTATCATTACATGAAGCATGCCAGGAATTACGGGCTTGCGGCAGAGAACATCACTTTTGACGCGAGCGCTGTGGTGCAGCGTTCGCGCGGTGTATCGGGCCGGTTGAACATGGGCGTGAACGGCCTGCTGAAGAAGAACAAGGTGCAAATCATCTGGGGCGAAGCCAAAATCACCAAGCCCGGCGAAGTAGTGGTGGCAAAAACCGCCAAGCCCGCCATGCAGCCGCAAAATCCAGAACCCAAAGGCACACTGGGCGCTGGCACCTACACCGCCAAGCACATCATCATCGCCACCGGTGCGCGGCCCCGCATTCTCCCCGGCCTTGAGCCGGATGGCAAGCTGGTGTGGACTTACTTCGAGGCCATGGTGCCGCCCGCGATGCCGAAGTCGCTTCTTGTTGTCGGCTCCGGCGCCATCGGCATCGAGTTTGCGTCCTTCTACAACGCCATGGGCGTGGACGTGACCGTGGTCGAGATTATGGACCAGATCATGCCGGTGGAAGATACTGAGATCGCCAAGGTGGCGCAAAAGCAACTTGAAAAGCTGGGCCTCAAAATCAAGTTGAGCGCCAAAGTCAGTACACTGAAGAAAGGCGCTGACAGCGTCACCGCCACGATAGAGCAGGGGGCCACCAAGACCGACATGACTTTCGACCGCGTGATTTCCGCCGTGGGCGTCACCGGCAATATCGAAAATCTCGGTCTTGAGGCGCTTGGTGTGAAAACCGAAAAGGGCTGCATTGTCATTGATGGCTTTGGCCGCACCAATGTGGCCGGCGTCTATGCCATCGGCGATGTCGCAGGCCCGCCCATGCTGGCTCACAAGGCCGAACATGAGGGGGTGATCTGCATCGAGAAAATCAAAGGCCTCGACGCTCATCCCATGAAGAAGGAACACATCCCCGGCTGCACCTATTGCCACCCGCAAGTGGCCTCCGTCGGGCTCACGGAAGCCAAGGCCAAGGCGGCAGGGTATGAGTTGAAAATCGGCCGCTTCCCCTTCCTCGCCAATGGCAAGGCGATAGCACTCGGTGAGGACCAGGGCCTGGTCAAGACCATTTTCGACGCCAAGACGGGGCGGCTGCTGGGCGCCCATCTGGTGGGTACTGAAGTCACCGAACTCATCCAGGGCTTTGTCATCGCCATGGGGCTGGAAACCACGGAGGAAGAACTGATGCACACCGTCTTCCCGCACCCCACACTTTCCGAAATGATGCACGAAAGCGTGCTTGATGCTTATGGCCGTGTTATCCATATGTAAAATGCAATCAACCCTCACCCTGAGGTGTGAGCGCCTTCGCGAGTTTCGAAGGCTCGCACCTCAGGGTGAGGATTAGAGGAGTAAAAGATGAATCATCTCATGGACTTGGGCGGCGGCGTTGGCTGGATTGGCACATTGCTGATTGGCGGCATCGCCGGGTGGATTGCTGAAAAGATCACCAGGTCTGATATGGGCTTGATCATGAACATCATCGTTGGAATCATTGGTTCCTATATCGGCGCATTCCTCGCCAATGCGCTCGGCATCCGGATCGGCATGATGTTCAGCGGCTGGTTCTTCGGCAACCTTTTGGTCGCTGTTGCAGGCGCGGTCATTCTGATTTATGCGGTCGGCCTGTTGCGGAGCAAGAAAGTCTGATGGTCACTCTCCTCGAAACCCGTCCCCGTCACCCGGAAAAGGCCCACAAGGCTGACACACCCGTGCTTCGCAAGCCTGACTGGATCAGGGTGAAAGCACCGGGCTCGCCCATCTATGCGGAAACGCAGAAGATCGTCCGCGAGAACAATCTTGTGACGGTGTGCGAAGAAGCAGGTTGTCCCAATATCGGCGAATGCTGGTCGAAGAAGCACGCAACATTCATGATCATGGGCGACACCTGCACCAGGGCCTGCGCCTTCTGCAATGTAAAGACGGGAATGCCGGAGGCACTCACCGCCGACGAGCCGGAGAAAGTGGCGGACGCCGTGGCCCGTATGGGGCTGTCGCATTCGGTGATAACCTCTGTTGACCGCGATGATCTGGCCGACGGCGGCGCTGTACATTTCGCCCGCACCATCCGCGCCATCCGCAAGGCCTCTCCCACGACAACCATTGAAGTGCTGACACCTGATTTTCTGAAAAAGGACGGAGCACTTGAACAGGTTGTCGAAGCTGGCCCTGATGTCTTCAATCACAATCTCGAAACCGTGCTGGCGCTCTATCTCAAGATCAGGCCGGGTGCGCGCTATTTCCATTCGCTGCGGCTGCTCCAGCGCGTCAAGGAACTGGACGCGAAAATGTTCACCAAATCCGGCATCATGGTGGGTCTGGGAGAAACCCGCGAGCAGGTGATGCAGGTGATGGACGACATGCGTTCTGCTAACATCGATTTCATCACCATCGGCCAATATCTCCAGCCCACCCGCAAGCACGCCGCCATCGAGCGCTTTGTCACGCCGGATGAATTCAAGAGCTATGAAACCACAGCTTACGCCAAGGGCTTCCTCATGGTGGCCGCAACCCCGCTCACCCGCTCTTCACACCACGCAGGCGATGATTTCGCCAAGCTCAGGGCCGCGCGGGGACACTGAGCAATGCCAAAGTTCAACGTAACCCGGCGCTACGCCTGGAGCGCCGACCAGGTCTTCGCCATCGCCCGCGATGTGGCCTCATACCATTTGTTTCTGCCCTTGGTGCTTCGCTCTGATATTCGCAACTATGCGAGTCAGGACGGAAAAGAGGCCTTCGACGCCGTGTTGAAAATCGCCCACGCCAAGCTCGGTATCAGCGAGACGGCGGTCGCCCACATGGACGTTGATCCGGATCTGCGCCAGGTCACAGCGCGTTCCAGGGACGGATCCATCAAGTCCATGCACTCGGTCGTAACCCTGCGCCCCACCGGCGCGCAGTCTTGCGAAATCACCTTCGAGATGAACCTCACGCTGAAAAGCCGCACCCTGCAATTCATGATCTCCGGCATGTTTGACATGTTCGTGCGAAAGATCCTCAGCGCTTTTGAGGAGCGGGCGAAAGAGCTTTACCCACGCTCCGTCATCCCGGCGAAAGCCGGGACCCACCTCTCAGCGTGACAGAGCTTCAATCTTCTATCCGCTGGCCGCGATTTGAGCCAATGCCAAAACTTCCTCAACCGACCGAAGCCTGATCGCCTCACGGCCAATATCGCCCAGAAGCAATTTCCGGTGAAGGGTTTCCCCGCCGCGCATGGCGACAGCGATATACACTAGCCCCACTGGCTTTTCAGCAGTGCCGCCCGAAGGCCCGGCAATCCCGGTCACCGCAAGCGCCAAGTGGGCGCGGCTCGTCGCAGTCAACAAGCCCTCCACCATCGCCCGCGCCACAGCCTCGCTCACCGCGCCATGCGCCTTCAGGATGTCCTCCGGGACACCAACCAATTCCATCTTGGCTTCATTTGAATAGGTGATGAAACCACAATCGAAAACATCCGAGGCACCGGCAATCCCCGTGAGCGCTCCCGCAAGAAGCCCTCCCGTGCAACTCTCCACAGTCGCCAGTTTAAGGTCACGAGTGCGGCAAATTTCAAGGAGCAGCGTGGCCGGAGAGGCATCAGAGGCTGTCACGAGAACCACCTGACTTTTTCCTCCCCCCGTTGCGGGGGAGGTGGCGCGTAGCGCCGGAGGGGGGTCTTGCAGCGAGTCTTATATTCTCCTGCCAAGCCCCCCATCGTCATGCTGCGCATGACACCTCCCCCGCAACGGGGGGAGGAAAAAAAGTCATTGCCACGCTCCAGCATCACGGCAGCCTCACCGTCGCTGTCGCAAAGGCCATGATGCCTTCACCGCGCCCAATGGCTCCAAGACGTTCAGTGGTCGTGGCCTTGATGGCAATCCGCTCAACGCCAATATCCAACAAGGGCGCAAGCACAGCTTTCATCGCGCCAACATGGGCGCCAATGCGCGGCGCTTCCGCCAGAATGGTGATATCGACATTGGCGATAATGCCTCCCCGTTGGCGCACACAGGCCACGGCTTTGCGCAGGAAGATGGCGGAATCAGCCCCGCGCCATTGCGGGTCACTTGGTGGAAAATGAACGCCGATGTCGCCCTCGCCGATGGCCCCGAAAATCGCATCGGTCAAAGCGTGCATGGCCGCATCCGCGTCGGAATGGCCTTTAAGTCGCAGCGAATGGGGAATGGCCACACCGCAAAGAATAACCGCCGCGCCCGCTTCAAAAGCGTGCACATCAATGCCTTGGCCCACGCGAATATCGGGAAGTGTGCTGAACAGTGTGGCCATCATGGCGCGGTCCGCCAGCGTCACATCCTCCGACGTTGTGAGCTTGCGGTTATCAGTGCGGCCAGCGATCATGGCAATCTCAATGCCAGCGCGTTCAGCCACGGCGGCGTCGTCTGTCAAATTGCCGGCATTCTCGACATGCGCTGCGCGGTGCGCGGCCAGAATCGCGTCGAAGGCGAATCCTTGCGGTGTTTGCGCGGTCCACATGCCGCTGCGGTCGATGGTGGCTTTGATCATGCCGCCGGGCGCCAGCTTCAAAGTCTCAGCCACCGGCATTCCGGGGATCACCGCCTTGTGCCGGTCCAGCCAGGCGATGACGCGGGCAATCAGGTCTGGCGCAACAAAGGGCCGCGCCGCGTCATGGATCAACACCTTGTCCGGGCGATGCAGCGCGATGGCTTCCAGCCCAGCCCGGCAAGACTCCTGCCGGGTTGATCCGCCGATCACCGGCGCCGCCACATCAAGACCCAGCGTCGCCGCCGCGAACATCGCCTCATGGCCTTCGCCGATCACGGCCTGCACATGCGAAATGCCCGGATGCTCGGCGAACGCCTTCAGCGTCCACCAGATCACCGGCTTGCCGCCGATCACCTGATATTGCTTGGGCAAGTCCCCCCCGGCCCGCAGACCCGATCCACCCGCCACGATCACCGCCGCCACCGTCATGGCGTGAGCCTTAGCAATCCCCCCGGGCCCCCGCAACAGGACAGCCACTCCGCCGGAACCCACGACCGGTATTTTGCGAAGGATATGCGCCCACGCAACCCTTCTATTTCCTCCGGTCTCCGGCAGTCAGGACCACAGTGGAACTTTGCCCGCAGCAACGCGGGAATTGCTATAAGCGAGACGAATCATGAGCAAACCCGTTCCCCCGCCAGCCGTCCCCCGCGATATTGAACGCATTGAACTGAAAGACGCCCTTGAAGAGCGTTATCTCGCTTATGCGCTCTCCACCATCATGCACCGGGCGCTGCCTGATGCGCGCGATGGCTTGAAGCCGGTGCACCGGCGGCTGTTGCATGTGATGCAGATTTTGAAACTCGATCCCGGCACCGCCTTCAAGAAATGCGCCAAGATCGTCGGCGATGTCATGGGTGGCTATCATCCCCACGGCGATCAGTCGATCTATGACGCGCTGGTGCGCCTCGCCCAGGATTTTTCTTCGCGCTATCCGCTCATTGATGGTCAGGGCAATTTCGGCAATATCGACGGCGACAACCCCGCCGCCTATCGCTACACCGAAGCCCGCATGACGGAGGTGGCCAAGCTCCTGCTTGAAGGGCTGGATGAGGACACGGTTGATTTTCGCCCCAATTACGATGGCTCGGTGCAAGAACCCGTCGTTCTCCCCGGCGCGTTCCCCAATCTCCTTGCCAATGGCTCCACCGGCATCGCCGTGGGCATGGCGACATCGATCCCGCCGCACAACGCCGCAGAGCTTTGCGACGCAGGCTTGCATCTCATCAAGTTCCCCAATGCGGGTGTGGAAAAACTGGCGCAATTCGTGCTCGGCCCCGATTTACCCACAGGCGGCATCATTATTGATGACCGCGCCTCGATCCTTGAAGCCTATAAAACCGGCCGGGGCGGATTTCGCGTGCGCGCCCGCTGGCAGAAGGAAGAACTTGCCCGCGGCGGCTGGCAGATTATCGTCACCGAAATTCCCTATCTCGTGCAGAAGGGCAAGCTGATTGAAAAAATCGCCGAGCTTCTGGCGCTCAAGAAACTGCCGCTGCTTGCTGACGTGAACGATGAGTCAGCGGAAGATGTGCGCATTGTCCTGGAGCCCAAGAGCCGCGCGGTTGATCCTGAATTGTTGATGGAATCCCTGTTCCGAAATTGCGATCTTGAGCAGCGCATTCCCCTCAACATGAATGTGCTCTCTGGCGGCAAGGTGCCAAAAGTCATGTCGCTGCGCGATATGCTGCGTGAGTGGCTTGATCACCGCAAGGAAGTTCTGGTCCGCCGCACCCATTTCCGCCTGGGAGAAATCGCGCGGCGCCTCGAAATCCTCGGCGGCTATCTCATCGCCTATCTCAATCTCGACGAGGTGATCCGCATTATCCGCGAGGAGGATGAAGCCAAGCCCGCCCTCATCAAGCGCTTCAAGCTCTCTGATACCCAAGCCGAAGCCATTCTCAACATGCGCCTGCGGGCCTTGCGCAAGCTTGAGGAAATGGAAATCCGCAGCGAACACGACAAGCTCATCAAGGAGCAGGCGGGCCTCAACAGCCTGCTCAAATCCGAGGACGATCAATGGGCCACGATCACCACCGAGATCAAGGCGGTCAAGGAAAAGTTCAACAAGAAAACCAGGCTTGGTGCCAGGCGCACGGACTTTGCCGAAGCGCCGGAGATCGATGTCGATTTCGAGCAGGCCCTGATCGAGAAAGAACCACTCACCGTGGTGTGCTCGGAAAAGGGCTGGATAAGGTCCATGAAGGGCCACATGGAAGATGCCTCCAGCCTTTCTTACAAGGACGGCGATCAGGCCAAGTTTGTTTTTCCTGCGAGTTCCACGGACAAGATCATGCTGTTCTCCTCATCGGGCAAATTCTTTACCCTCGATGCGGGAAAACTCCCCGGCGGGCGCGGCCACGGCGAGCCGGTGCGCCTCATGTGCGATATGGATGCGAGCGATTCCATCGTAGCGCTGTTTGTGCACGCACCGGGCGCCAAACGCCTTCTCGCCTCCACCGATGGCGACGGCTTCATTGTCAGCGAAGACGAATGCCTCGCCAACACCCGCAAGGGTAAGCAGGTGCTCAATGTGAAAACCCCCGCCGAAGCCAGCGTCTGCGCGCCAGTCGTGGCGACCGCCGATCACATCGCCTGCGTCGGTGAAAACCGCAAGATGATCATTTTCAAGCGCTCTGAGCTCCCCGAAATGACGCGCGGCAAGGGGGTGCGCCTGCAAAAATTCAAGGACGGCGGAATGTCAGACGCCCGCGCCTTCAATCTGAAAGAGGGTCTCACCTGGCTCGACACCTCAGGCCGCACCTGGAATGTCACAGACCTCAAGGAATGGATCGGCGAACGCGCCCAGGCGGGAAGACTGCCGCCCAAGGGGTTTCCAAAAAACAACAAGTTCGGCTGAGGGTCAGTCTAATTTTTATAAAGCGCCCAACCTTCACTTGTCAGGCGTTGCTGGGGCATGAATCTGGATTTATACTCCATTTTCTGCGAGCCCTTCACCCAGTATCCAAGATAAAGATAGGGCAGGCTGAGCTTGCGGGCCCGAGTGATATTGTCGAGGATCATGAAAGTCCCAAGGCTGCGGCCTGCGATTTCCGGATCATAGAAGCTGTAAATCATCGATATACCGTCGCCAAGCAAATCGACCAGCGCTGCGCCCAGCAATTGTCCCGGCCCGTCTCCCGCAGGCCGCAAGCGGTACTCGACCAGGCGGTTGTCGACGTAATTGTCATTCATCATGGCCGCGAAATCGAGAACACTCATGTCTGCCATGCCGCCGCCGCCATGACGGGTGTCGATATAGGAGCGGAACAACGTGTAATGTTCACTGGTCGCCCTGGGCTTGATCACCCGGGTCACAAGATCGGCATTGCGGCCAATCACCCTTCGAAATGACCTGCCGGGATCAAAACTGGCCACGGGCACACGCACCGACACACAGGCAGCGCAGGCCTCGCAGGCAGGCCTGTAGGCAATATTCTGACTGCGGCGGAATCCCCCCTGGCTCAGTTGCGTGTTGAGCAGGCGGGCATCGCGGCCCACCAGATGCGTAAAAACCTTGCGTTCCACGCGGTTGGGCAAATAGGGGCAAGGCGTCGGCGCAGTAATAAAGAACTGGGGAAAATTCCGCCGCTCAATCGTCACGTTGCATTACTCCTTGCAGGTCCGCTTGAGTCTTCATTATGCCCGTTTCGGACCTGCTTATTCAAGTGGAATAAATCAGCGATTTCGCATAGCACCACAAACCATGCGATCATGGGAGACATTGAGATGGCACAGAAAACAGCATGGATAGGTCTTGGCGTCATGGGTTATCCCATGGCAGGGCATCTTGTCACGCGCGGCGGCGTTGACATGACAGTCTATAATCGCACCGCCGCCAAGTCGGAAAAATGGGCCGTCCAATTTTCAGGCAAAACCGCGCCAACACCCAGGGAAGCCGTAGAGGACGCCGATTTCGTTTTTGCCTGTGTCGGCAATGACGATGATCTGCGCCAGGTAGCGATTGGCCCGGAGGGCGCGTTTCAGGCGATGAAAAAGGGTGCGGTTTTCGTTGACCACACCACGGCCTCTGCGACGGTTGCACGCGAACTTCATGCGCAAGCGAAAAAACACGGGCTTGGATTTGTGGATGCGCCCGTTTCCGGCGGTCAGGCGGGTGCCGAGAATGGCGCGTTGACGGTGATGTGCGGCGGTGACGCTGAAGACTACGCGAAAGCTGAACCGTTGATTGTACATTTTTCCAAGATGCGAAAACTGCTGGGTCCAACTGGCTCCGGTCAACTTGCCAAGATGTGCAACCAGATCGCCATTGCCGGATTGGTGCAAGGCCTGGCGGAAGCCGTGCACTTTGGCATGCAGTCGGGCCTCGACATGGAAGCAGTCGTCGACGTCATTTCGAAAGGGGCTGCCGGTTCATGGCAGATGGAAAACCGCCACAAGACCATGATCGCCAAGAAATTCGATTTCGGCTTCGCGGTCGACTGGATGCGCAAGGACTTGGGCATTTGCCTTGCAGAAGCCCGCGCCAACGGCTCGCACCTGCCGGTTACGGCCCTGGTCGATCAGTTCTATTCGGAAGTCCAGAAAATGGGCGGCAAGCGCTGGGACACCTCAAGCCTGATCGCGCGCTTTCAGCGAAATACCTGAACAGGAACATTCAATGGTCCGCACAATCTCGCCGTTCTGCGCCATATGCTTTGAACGTCATGCAGAAAGACACCACCAAAGAGGCCCTGCGTGGCAAGTTCAAGCGAGCTGGCTGGGATGACGCATATCTGACCAGGCTGTTGACACTATTTTGAAATGCGATTGCCTTGGGCGCGGATTTCGTAACCCCTGTCAATGCAAAGTAGAAATGTCCCCTATTTGTGCAAAGTAGAAATGTCCCCTTTCGGGTAAAAAGAAACCGGTGGCTGGCACCGGTTTCCATGCTTTTTGACGGTCATCGGCTTCCCATCCTGTACCGAGATGCTGCGATACATGCTTTTTGCTTAACCCATGTTTAGCGTATCGCAAGGGCAAGTTTATACGTTAAGCCATTAATATTGCATGTCG
>JANOTU010000295.1:0-3820 GCA_031416515.1 Hyphomicrobiales bacterium | reverse complement strand
CCCGCGATGGCGGCAAGAGCTTTGATGTTCTGCGCAACGGCCTACCCCAGGAACACGCCTACGATCTCGTGCTGCGCCACGCGCTGGCCATTGATGAGAGCGGTGACCGCCTCGCCATTGGTTCCACGACGGGCGGCGTGTGGGTGAGCGAGGATCAGGGCGACCATTGGCAATTGGTCAGCCACACGCTGCCGCCGGTTTACGCGGTGAGGTTCGCGGATCAGTGAAAGTCGCGTGATTTAGGCTTCATGCGGGCGTCTTCCGTCAGCAGCGCCAGCCACGGTGTCCGGTCCTCAATCCTGTTGGCGACAACATGGATGATGTCGCCGGTCCGCTGCACCCGGCCCCGGACCAGCATGAGCCGGGCTCCCATGACGATGGCGCGGTGGGCCTCCAGCACCTGCGGCCAGATGACACCGTTGCAGACGGCGAACTCATCTTCGAGGGTGAGAAACACCACGCCCTTGGCCGATCCCGGCCTTTGCCGCACCAGCACAATGCCAGCGACCGCGACGGGAGCGCCGTTTTTCACTGATTTGAGCCTCGCATTGTCAGTGACATTGTGCTCCGTGCACAGAGCCCGCAGAAAACTCATGGGGTGAGCTTTGAGCGAGAGCTTCAGCGTCCGGTAGTCATTGACCACATGCTAGGAGAGCGGCATTTCGGGAAGTGTCACTTTTTCTTTCCGACCCTGATCATCAGCGAAGGCAAACAATGGCAAGGGTTTGGATTTGGCCAGCGCCGTGACCTCCCAAAGTGCGGCGCGCCGGTCAAGGCCCATGGAACGAAACGCATCAGCGGCGGCGAGCTTTTCCAGAGCAGGCACAGGGACACCGGCGCGGTGGAGGGCGGCGACTGACCAAAGTTCCCCTTCTCCCCTCGCGGGAGAAGGTGGCGCGAAGCGCCGGATGAGGGGGCGGTTCGGCGAGTCCCTCAAGCTGTCGGACTCGCTGAACCGCCCCCTCATCCGGCCCGCAGCCTGACGGCTGCGCTCCACCTTCCCCCGCAAGGGGGGAAGGAAGTTTTCGAGCATGATCGCATCATCCTGCTTGAGGCCATCAACCTCGCGCAAACCCAGGCGCAGCGCTAAACCCAACCCTTCACCCTGAGGTGCGAGCGCCGAATCCCAGCCACTATGATTCACATCCGGCGCCAGCGCTTCAACGCCGTGTTCCCTGGCATCGCGCACGATCTGGGCTGGCGCATAAAACCCCATGGGCTGGGAGTTCAGCAAGCCACAGGCAAACACCGCCGGGTAATGGCATTTGAGCCAGGCCGAGACATAGACCAGATGGGCGAAGCTTGCCGCGTGGCTTTCAGGGAAACCATATTCGCCAAAGCCCTTGATCTGGCTGAAGCAGCGCTGGGCGAAATCGCGCTCATAGCCGCGCTCGACCATGCGGCTGACCATTTTCTGCTCCAGCCGCCCGATGGTGCCGCGCCGGCGGAATGTCGCCATGGCCTTGCGCAGCTCATTCATTTCACCGGGCGTGAATTCCGCCGCCGTCATGGCGAGCTTCATCGCCTGTTCCTGAAACAGCGGCACACCCTTGGTGCGGCCCAGAACTTTTCTGAGTTCATCAGGTGGCCCGAAGGCAGGACCCGGCGAGGGGTAGTCCTCGGGCTCGGTCCCGTCGCGCCGGCGCAAATAGGGATGCACCATGTCGCCCTGGATGGGGCCGGGGCGCACAATCGCCACTTCGATGACGAGATCATAAAAGCAGCGCGGCTTCAAACGCGGGAGCATGTTCATCTGCGCCCGACTTTCCACCTGAAACACGCCGACAGAATCGGCCCGGCACAGCATTTCGTAAACCACAGGGTCTTCGCGCGGCACCGTGGCGAGTGAATAATTGAGGCCGTACCACGCCTCCAGCAGCTCAAAACATTTACGGATACAGGTGAGCATCCCCAGGCCCAGCACATCGACTTTGAGAATGCCGAGCGTGTCGATGTCATCCTTGTCCCATTCAATCACCGTGCGGTCTGCCATCGCCGCATTGCCGATGGGCACAGTCTCATCAAGGCGCTCGCGCGTCAGCACAAAGCCGCCCACATGCTGCGAGAGATGGCGCGGGAAGCCGCTGATCTCATCCACAAGCTCAATCACCCGCGCCAGCAGGGGATCAGAGGGATCAAGCCCGATCTCCTTGAGCCGTCCATCATGCATCTCCTCGCGCATCGCCCCCCAGACAATGCCGGCAAGAGCGGCTGTGACATCCTCGGAAAGCCCCATGACTTTTCCCACCTCGCGCACCGCCGAGCGCCCGCGATAGGTGATAACGGTGGCGGCAAGACCGGCGCGCTCGCGGCCATAGCGGGCATATATGTACTGGATCACCTCCTCGCGCCGCTCATGCTCGAAATCGACATCAATATCGGGCGGGTCTTTGCGCTCCTCCGAGATGAAACGCTCAAACAGGAGATCGATCTGGTTGGGATCAACCGACGTGATGCTGATGCAATAGCACACGGTGGAATTGGCGGCGGAGCCTCGCCCCTGGCAGAGAATGGGATTTTCGCGCGCGCGCGCGAACGCAACAATATCATGCACGGTGAGAAAATACGGCGCGTAGTTCAGCTTCTCGATGAGGGTAAGCTCCCTGGCGATATTGCTTTTGATCTTGTCGGGGATGCCTTCCGGATAGCGCGTGGCGGCACCCTCCCATGTGAGATGGGTCAAATGCGATTGCGGGCTTTTGCCTTTTGGAATGGGTTCATCGGGATATTCATATTTGAGTTCATCAAGTGAGAAATTGCACTCACCCGCAATCACCATGGTGTTGGCGATGGCGTCGGAGTGCTCGCGAAACAGCCGCGCCATTTCCGCTGGGCCCTTCAAATGCCGCTCCGCATTGGCCTCCAGCCGGAAACCGGCTTGCGCCACGGTGACACCCTCGCGGATGGCGGTGAGCACATCCTGAAGCGCCCGGCGCGAGGGGTGATGATAGAGCACATCATTGGTGGCGAGCAGCGGCGTTCTGGTTTGATGCGCCAGTTCGGCGAGGCGGTTCAGCCTGGCGCGGTCACCCGCCCCGTAGGTGCGGTGAACGCCAAGATAGAGCGGGGCCTTGAGGACTTTGCGAATCTCCACCAGATGCTCCGCGTCCAGCACAGCGAAAATCATGCCCTCGGCATATTCGCGCACATCAGCAAGGGTGAGAATGCAGCGGCCCTTCTCAGCGCGGCGCTGACCCACGCTCAGCAGCCGGCACAAGCGGCCATAGGCGGCGCGGGTGGTGGGGTAGGCGAGCAGCCTTGTTTCGCCCAGGCTGAGGCTTGCGCCCACCACAAACTTCAACCCCGCATCTTTCGCGGCACCATGAGCGCGCACCACGCCGGCCAGCGTGTTGCCATCGGTCACCGCCAGCGCGGCGATCCCCAGATGCTTCGCCTGCATCACCAGCTCCTCGCCATGCGAGGCTCCGCGCAGGAAGGAAAAATTGCTCGCGCATTGCAGCTCCGCGTAACTCATGGAGATAATCCATGCACGAACCATTTGGGCTGGCCCTCGCCATAAAGCCCGTCGCGGTAGAGCCAGTAGCGCCGCCCCTGCTCATCCTCGATCATGTAGTAATCGCGCTGCTGTTCACCCCCCGCCAGCCGCCACCATTCCGGTGCCACCCGCTCCGGCCCCTGCGATTTCACCACCCGCCGCGTGACGCGGCGCCAGGTGAAGCGCAAAGGCGGACCATCGGGGACGGAGGCGATGACCAGGGTTGGTTCAGCTTTCTCGAAAATGAGGAGCGGACGCATCTTCTCCCTTCTCCCCTCGCGGGAGAAGGTGGCGCGCAGCGCCGGATGAGGGGGCGGTTCAGCG
>JANOTU010000294.1:0-2302 GCA_031416515.1 Hyphomicrobiales bacterium | reverse complement strand
GGAGCCACTCCATGAAAACGTCCTGTCCTTCTTCGTCAACGTAGTGCTGGATTTCGTTCACGGCATTAATTCGTTTATAAACGAACAAATGTCAAGTGCAAATGTTTTCAGATGCTTTCGCTTCAATCTGCTCCACTGCGTCCGCCACAGCATCGAATGTCAGCAGCGTTGAAGCGTGGCGGGCCTTGAAGTCTCGTACTGGCAGAAGCGCTTCGAGATCGGACCATTTATCAGTGGGGGGCGGGCCGTTCTCTTTCAGCATTTTGTGCATCTGCTCTTGCAGAGCTTTTAGCTCCGCACCCGTAGATCCCACCACATGGCGCGCCATGATGGAGGAGGACGCTTGGCCCAGAGCGCAGGCTTTTACGTCGTGGCCGAAGTCTGTCACAACGCCATCTTGCATTTTGAGATCGACGGTTACTTTTGATCCGCACAAGCGCGAGTGGGCGACAGCGGTTGCATCGGGCTGGCTCAATCGTTGCAGCCAGGGAATATCTGCAGCGAACTGTAATATTCTCTTGTTGTAGATATCGTTGATCATAGCCACATACTAGCGCGTTGGAACAAGCCATGATATGGGGGTGCCCGGACGTTAGTAAAGAGTGCAGGATCAATGGACGCCATTGTAAAGAAAATTCACCGCGATGCTTCTTTAGACCCGAAGCGCCCGAACCTGGAAGAAGTCCACGCTGCTGTGCGGACCCTTCTGGCCTGGGCCGGGGACAATCCCGACCGCGAGGGGCTGCTGGATACGCCGGGCCGTGTTGCCAAGGCGTTCCGGGAGTATTTCAGCGGCTACGCGGAAGACCCGGTTGCAGTCTTGTCTCGCACCTTTGAAGATGTGGGCGGCTATGACGATATCGTCATGCTGCGCGACATCGAGTTCAATTCGCACTGCGAACACCACATCGCACCCTTTATCGGTCGCGCCCATGTGGCCTATCTGCCGACCAAGGCCGTGGTGGGGATTTCCAAGCTTGCCCGCGTGGTTGATATTTTTGCCCGGAGACTTCAGACCCAGGAAACCATGACGGCGCAAATTGCCAATTCCATCAATGCGGCACTGGCGCCGCGCGGCGTGGCGGTGATGATCGAGGCGGTGCACACCTGCATGTCGATGCGGGGCATCGGCAAGCGCAATGTGGCGACCATCACCACGCAGTTTGTCGGCGAGTTCAAATCAAATCCGGTGCTGCAGGGCCGCTTTATGGAACTGGTGCGCGCGCCATCGGGCGGTTTTTCCATCTGATGACACTTTCGTTGGATGAAACGGATGAGTTTCAGCCGAGGTTTGATGCAGATGGCCTGATCGGTGCCATTGTCACCGATGCGCGGGGTGGCGAGTTGCTGATGTTCGCTTACATGAATGCTGAGGCGCTGAAGCTGACACTGGAGACCGGGGAGGCGCATTTCTGGAGCCGCTCGCGCAAGGCGCTGTGGAGGAAGGGTGAGACATCGAGAAACCTGTTGCGGGTGCAGGAGATTTTTACGGACTGTGACCAGGATGTGTTGCAAGTGAAAGTCCTGCCCGATGGCACTGCCTGCCATACCGGGCGCAGGAGTTGCTTCTACCGGAAACTGCAGGGCGGCAAACTGGTGTTCTAAAGCACAATAAACTTAACGGGCGCTCCTCGCCTCTGACATCCTGCCAGGGGGCGGGGAGGATAAAACGCGCGCTGCCGGTTTAACCAGCCGAAGCTATATAACTTTTCATTTCTTCAGCTTCGCGCTCGATGGATTCGATGCGGAATTTCACCAAGTCGCCGATTGAAATCATACCGGCGAGTTTGCCGTTTTCGATGACGGGCAAGTGTCGGATGCGGTTTTCGGTCATCATGGTCATGAGCTCGGCTTCGGTGTCCCTGGGTGTGCAAGTGAAGACATCATGGGTCATGATATCGAACACCGTGCGGGAGAGGGCGGCAGCGCCTTCAGTGGCCAACGCCCTCACGATGTCGCGTTCGGAGACGATGCCGTCTATGGTGCCATCCTTTTCCAGCACGACGACAGCGCCGATGCGCTTGGTGGAAAGGATTTCGGCAACTTCCTTGATTGTCTGGGAGGGTTGAACGGTGACAACCGCATGTCCCTTCTGCTTTAGAATATGAGCAACCGCCATAACGATCCTCCTTCGGGCTGTTGGGATGAAACTAACATATCCCCCTCAAGAATGCACTCCGCGCTTTTGCAGGAGATAGAACGCAAGCAAGCCTGCGACAAAGCCGCCAATATGGGCTTCCCAGGCAATGGCGCCGGCACCCATGAATGAGTTGCCGGTGAAGCCGGTGGCACCCGAAAACAG
>JANOTU010000293.1:0-2514 GCA_031416515.1 Hyphomicrobiales bacterium | reverse complement strand
GAGTGCGCCGGCGGTAGCCCCCTCAATTAACAAAAGGTCTGCCAATGCGTCGTTTACTGTTGCTACTTTTTACTCCTTGTGTTTATATGAGCGTGAATGATATGGCGGACCCGCCTCTCTTCCGCTCTGCACAGTGAACTTGGCCCCGCAGGCAAAGTGTTGCGCATTCAGTGCCCGGGAGATCGCTCACCCGGGGTATTTGTGTTGCAATCAAGACAAGCGCCCTCTTATGCCGACGCCATGACGTCGACAGTTTATGGGCGCTGCCTGATGCGGATTGCTTAGACGTTCAACTCAGTTTCAATTTCGGTGACGCGGTAGCGCGCCATGGCGAGGTTGGCCTTGTCCTTGCTGAGAACGAGGTAGATGAACAGGCCGGGCTTTTCGATGATCGGGCGGATGACATGATACTGGCTGGTCAGGGTGATCAGTATGTCCTCGATCTTGTCCTTGATGCCCAGCGACTTCATCGTCTTCATTTTGGCGCGCACCACTTCGGTGGTGCCGGCGGCGGCGACGTCGAGGTTGACGCCGGTGCCGCCCTTGCCGAGCACCATGCCCGAGCTGGAATCGACAACTGCGGCGGCGACTGCGCCGTCAATTGACAAAAGTTCTGCGATGGTTTCGTTTACGGTTGCCATTTTGTTCTCCTACACTTGACATGACCGGGATTAGCGTAGCGGCCCCGATCTTCTCCGCTTTTGTTCAAGCCATTCCGTTTCGGAGGTTCTCAGCCGCGAAGCTTGCGCAATCATTGGTCGCGAAGATCGCTCTTCCGACAGTTTCATGGTGATCGAACACCGCGCACAGCACCAGCGGCAGTCCGGCGATGCGGCGCTGAATGATGTGTCCGGTCTTGGTTTCGAGAAGGATGTGGTCGCAGTCGCCGAGCTTCATCTCGCGTGTCACAGCATCGCCCAGCGCCTGCATCGAGCTGGTCATGCTGCCAAGGCGGCCGCCCTGCTGCACATGGTCGCCGATCAAGGCCACATCGAAGCCGTCATCGGACACGACAACCGCGAAAGTGAGCGACGAGCAGGACGCTTTGAGCTTGACCAGGGCTGTCGCGCACAGGTCACGGACGTTCTGCTGCTGGTGTACCGGTGGTTTCTTCATTGTTCTGCCTCGTCCAGCGCCTCGTTCTGCGCTTCAATGTTGAATAGCAATGCGGTTAGCGCCACCATCATATGGTCGCGCTTGCGCGCATCGACGGTGAAGACCGGCATGGTGACATGCGGATAGGCCGCGCGGATCGCGTCCACATAGGCGCTGGGCTGCGGGTATGCCGCCACATCCGAGCGGGTGATGCCGATGACCACGCCGCCGCGCTCCTGCATCAGCTCGAAATCCTTGAGAAACTCCAGCGTGCTGCCCAGGGGATCGGGCGCGTCATTGTTGACGAGCAGGATCATGCCAAGGGCGCGCTGCTCCAGGATGCGCCACATGAAGTCAAAGCGGCGCTGGCCGGGAATGCCGTAAAGCCGCACTTTTTCAGCGCCATCAAGGGTGATTTCGCCGTAGTCGAGCGCCACAGTTGTCGTGGGCTTGTTGGCCACCGAGAAATCGGTGTTGGCGGCCTCCGTTGAGACCACATCGATTTCGCTCAAAGACATGATGCCAGTGGTTTTGCCTGCCCCCATGGGGCCCGCGACGAGAATGACATGTTCGGCCATGATGTTCCTACCAACCAAATTTGCTACGGAAGCGGCCGATGAGGCCAGAAATGCGCCCAACTTGCTCAGGCTTGGTGACGGTGCGAATCTGCCTGATCTCAGGCCCGGTCTGTTCGCGCAGCAACCCCATCAGCATCATCGCGTTGATGCTGCTGGTCACCACCCCCATGTCGACCCGGCACTTCTCGCTCACTTCTTTGGCTGTGAGGGCTTCGCTGCCAAGGCGGGCGGCGATATTCATGTGGTTGATCGAATGCGGCAGTTCGGCGAAATTGGGCCAGTATTTGAGGCGGTAGCGCGCCGTGGGATCAACCCAGGGAGCGGGTCTTGCACCAGCGGCTCTCAGACCAATATGCCAGAGGAGTTTTTCCAGATTGGTGCCGGGCGCGGCGACCGGCGACGGCGCGTCGTCGGATGCCGCAATCAATTCAAGCTCAATACCAGAACCGGTTTCCGGCATTTCAGTGAGTTGGAAGGGCGCTGCAAAGACGCGCTGGCGCAAGTCAATCCACATGGGATCGTGGCTGCCGACCAACGCCTTGATAACGCCGGGCCTGGAACTCGCCAGAGCTTTGGAAATGGTTTCAGCCAGAATGAGCATCGCCGAGCGCGGCGCTGCCACAGGGGCAGGGGCGACAGGGGGTGGAACGGGTATGGGTGAGCGTTCAGGTGCCGGTGCGCGAACCGGCGCAGGTGCCACCGGTGCGGGAACAACCGGTGCCTGGCGCTGAACTTGTATTGGACGCGGGCCAACGGGTGCTGCTGGAGCAATGGTCGGCACCGGCGTGACGGCAGCTCTGGCCACTGGCGGCGCCGACACTTGCAATGCAGGCGCGACAGC
>JANOTU010000292.1:0-1838 GCA_031416515.1 Hyphomicrobiales bacterium | reverse complement strand
GTCACCGGCACCGCGCCGGAGATTTTCATACAACAGGAGCGCATCATGAACACCAAGAAATCTAAACTTGAAATGAACACTGAAATTCCGGTCGAAGTATCGGAATTTGCTGCCAACTCGGTTGACCAGGCGCAGGCCGCTTTCGAAAAGGCCAATGAGTTCGCCCACAAGAATGTGCAGCTTCTCGATGCCGCAGCCGGTGCCTACAAGGCCCGCTTTGCCGACATCCAGATGAAGGCCATGGAAATTACCCAGGCCAATATGCAGTCTAGCTTTGCCTTTGCCCGCAAGCTGTTCGCTGTGAAGGAGCCCACCGAATTCTTCACCCTGCAACAGGAATACGCCCGCGAGCAGGCTCAGGTCATGCAGCGCCAGGTCGCTGAATTGAGCGAACTGAACGTGGCCCTTGCCAAGGAAACCGTGAAACCCGTTCAGGACGGTTTGACCAAGAGCTTCGGCGATTTCAGCAAGTCATTTGCTGCCTAAAACCAGACATGGCGCTCGGGGCTACTCCCCTCCCGGCCCCTTGAGCGCAGTGCAGAGGGCCCGCAACTTGTTGCGGGCCTTTTTGCTGTCTTGAATTCCGTCGCAGGTGCGGCTAGGACACGCATCAATGCAGCTATAGCTCAGTTGGTTAGAGCACTAGATTGTGGATCTAGGGGTCCCCCGTTCGAGCCGGGGTAGCTGTACCACTCTTTCTTTCCCGTGTTGAATGGCTTTGCCGCGTCAGCGCCGACGGCCAAGCCTCAGTGAACCAGAACCATGTTGTATTCGGTGTCAGTGGCTAAGCATGTCAAGCAACCCGGTGATAATCCTAGTGTTGGTTGTGGGTCTTGCGGCCTTTGCTAGCTTTGTCTTGGGCTGGGTTTCAGCAGAGATATTCAGAGTTTGGAGATTTGGCCTTTGGCCGCGCAAGAAAGAGGCAAAAGTGCGGGTTTGGGACAATCCAAGATCACGTCGGAACTTGCTGCATAAACCGGGTACAAAATTGGC
The DNA here is from genome assembly GCA_031416515.1 of Hyphomicrobiales bacterium. Taxonomy (GTDB): domain Bacteria; phylum Pseudomonadota; class Alphaproteobacteria; order Rhizobiales; family Aestuariivirgaceae; genus Aestuariivirga. The sequence continues at coordinate 845 of JANOTU010000292.1, read as the reverse complement.
CGTGGGGCTTTTCGCGGCTATTGCGGCTGGTTTGATATGCTATTTTATGTTGTTGCGTTTTTCGCCGTGGCCACCATTGGTGATCATCAGGCATATGGCCTCGGCGCCGAATTGCGATGCAGCGCGCGCTTCAGGGCTTGCCCCTGCCAAACGCGGCGAACCGGGATACTGGCAGAGGCATGACGAGGACAACGACGGCACTGCTTGCGAGCCGCAGCCTATTCAATGACCCCTCTCCAGTTGCGCCAAGCTCAGCTCAATCCACCGTTCTTTTCAATGAACACAACAATCTCCGCCACACCCTTCTGCCGCAGCATGTCGGTGAACACGTAAGGTCTTGACCCCCGCGCGGTCTTTGTATCACGATCCATCACATCAAGATCAGCCATCACATGGGGGGCAAGGTCGGTCTTGTTGATGACGAGGAGGTCGGAGCGGGTGATGGCGGGGCCACCTTTGCGCGGGATTTTTTCACCCTGGCACACCGAGATCACATAAATGGTGAGGTCAGCGAGATCAGGGGAAAAGGTGGCGGCGAGGTTGTCGCCGCCCGATTCGATGAAGATGACATCAAGGCCGGGAATGCGTTTCGTCATCTCGGCAATCGCTGCGAGATTGATTGAGGCGTCTTCGCGGATGGCGGTGTGCGGGCAGCCGCCGGTTTCAACGCCCATGATGCGATCTTCGGGAAGCGCCTGCAGCCGGTTGAGGATGAGGGCGTCTTCCTTGGTGTAAATGTCATTGGTGATCACGGCCACGGAATATTTGTCCCGCATGGCTTTGCAGAGCTTTTCCACAAGCGTGGTTTTGCCGGAGCCCACCGGGCCGCCGATGCCGACGCGCAG
>JANOTU010000291.1:0-2073 GCA_031416515.1 Hyphomicrobiales bacterium | reverse complement strand
GAATATAAAGCTTGACAGCGTACGCTGGTTCGGCTATAAACGGCCATTCTCCAAAATTGGGATTCGGAATGTGAGCGCAACGCCACTTGTTGAAGAGGGGTGCCGCTGAAGTCCAAAGGGCTATTTCAGCCATGGCGAAACACAATCTTGACAGGAGATTTATTCACGAAGCGATGTAGTATGGGCCACAGCTTTCAACGGAAAGGTGAGCGAATTGGAACGCCGGTTAGCCGCCATTCTTGTGTCGGATGTGGTGGGATACAGCCGCCTCATGGGCGAGGATGAGGCCGGGACGCTGGCGCAACTCAAGGCCGTTCGCGCGGAGGTGATCGACCCGGCGATTGCCGCGCATCATGGCCACGTCATCAAGCTGATGGGCGATGGCGCGCTGGTTGAATTCGCCAGCGTCGTCGATGCGGTTCAGTGCGCCGCTGCCATCCAGCGGACCATGGCGGCGCGGGAAAAAGATATAAAACTTCGCATCGGGGTCAATCTCGGCGACATCATGGTCGATGGCGGCGATATTTACGGCGATGGGGTCAATGTCGCGGCCCGCCTTGAAGCCGAAGCTGAGCCCGGCGGCATCTGCATTTCCGGCACGGCATTCGACCACGCCCTGCACAAGGCCGATGTCGGCTTTGAGAGCCGGGGCGAGCTGCGGCTCAAGAACATCGTCGATCCGGTCCGCGCTTACCGGGTGCTGCTGGATCCCTTCGCGGCGGGGAAAGTGGTCGCCGCTCCACGGCGCGCGCTGCCCCGCCTGTTGGTTGCAGGACTGGCGGCCTTGTTGATCCTGCTTGCAGTGGCCACGGCTTTTTTCTGGCGCTCTCCCGCTGTCTCGGCCCGGCCTTCAATCGCAGTTCTTCCGTTCGCCAATATGAGCGCTGATCCTGAGGAAGGGTATTTCGCCGATGGCATCACCGAGGATTTGATAGCCGACCTCGCCATGGTTTCAGCCATTGATGTCATCTCGCGCAATTCCGCTTTCAAATACAGGGGGCAGACCCTTGATGCGCGCGAGGTGGCGCGTCAGCTTGGCGTCCGCTACGTGGTTGAAGGCAGCGTGCGGCGCAGCGGCGAGCAGATCCGGATCAACGCCCAGCTCTTCGACACGCGAACCGGAAAGACGCCCTGGGCGGAAAAATTCGAGCGCAAGGCCGCCGATGTCTTCGCGGTGGAAGATGAAGTGATCAACGGCATTGTCGCAGCCCTCGGCGTCCAGCCGACGACGGACGAAACCGGCATGCTGCAACGGCTGCCGACTGCGAACCTTGAAGCCTATGACTTTTTCCTGCGGGGCGAACAGGCGGCGCGGAACGGAACGCGACCGGGATTGCGCAAGGCCCTGGATTATTACGAAAAGGCGGTGGCGCTTGATCCCACCTTTGCCGATGCCTATGCGGCGGACGCCCGGACCGCCGTGTTTGTCTGGCGCTTTGTGTATGACGATGTGCTGCCCAGCCCAGTGGCGAAGAAACGGGCTTATGAAATGGCCGGCCGCGCTCTGGAGCTCAATCCACGTTCATCCCAACCCTATGCAACGCTCGCCATTCTGCAATGCGTTGATGGTCAGTACGATCAGGCGATTGCCTCGGCGCGCAAAGCGGCAGCGCTTGGCCCCAGCAATGTCGATGCGCAGATTAGCTTGGGCTTTGCGTTGTCCGCCGCCGGACGGCACGCCGAGGGAGCCGTGGCGATAGCTGCAGCGCAGCGGCTGGATCCCAACCTCGCAACAAATGACCGGAATGTCGCTGGACTGGTGTTGCTGCTGCATGGTGATTCCGCCGGCGCCATCTCCATGCTTGAGCAAGCCCGGGACGGCGCCGCCGACCGCGATGACATTTTCGTTCTGCTGGCTGCGGCATACGCGGGCGCAAACCGCATGGATGATGCCCGCGCCACCGTTGCGGATTCTTTTCGCTTATATCCAGTTGGCAATATCGAATCCTTTATGCTGAGCATTTCCTATTTACGCCGGGAAGAGGATCAGGATACGATTCGCAGCCTGCTTCGGAAGGCCGGATATCCGACTTGGCCATTTGATTTCCGGGCAGATGAGCGCGACAGATTGGG
>JANOTU010000290.1:0-10906 GCA_031416515.1 Hyphomicrobiales bacterium | reverse complement strand
CGTCGAACGCCTATCTCACGCCGGAAATGCTGTCGGCGCCGGAGAAGACCTATCCGCTGCGGATCATGGTGTGCGAGCGATGCTGGCTGGTGCAGACGCTGGACTTCGCGCAGGCTGATGAATTTTTCTCGAGCGAATACGCCTATTTCAGCAGCTTCTCGACCACATGGATGGGCATGCCCAGCGCCGCCATGCCCGATGCAAAAGTGCGTCTCAGGTCATGCAGCGTCCAATCGCTGGTGGCGCTGTTCTTGTGCAATTCCTTGAGGTGCTTGCCCCATCCGTTATAGGGTTTGCCCTCACTGCCATGGAACAAATATACGAGGCCCTTATCGGCGGGCGCTTGGGGTAGGACCGACTGTGCCAGCGTCCCGAGCGGAAATGTATGCTCTCGCCCGTTCTTGGTTTCGGGCAGTGTGATTTTTCCGTCGCTGATAAATGGCCATTGCAGTGTTCCGATTTCCGACTTGCGCTGGCCGGTCAAAATCAGCAGCTGCACAATCGAGCCGAACGGGTAGCGCATCCCCTCGGCGGCAAGCCACACGCGCCTGAGCTCGTCGTCGGCCAATACCCGTTGCCGGGGCTTATAGGGCGGCATCTTGAAGCCCACGCAAGGGGAGACGGGAATGTAGCGCGGGACACACCAGTTGAAAAACGCCTTGATGTCCTTGAGCGCATGGGCGCGGGTGCTGGGTGCTTTGATCTGATCAAGCGCCTTGGCGATGTCCTCATGGGTGATCTTGTCCACGGGCCGGGTGAACTTGAAATTCCTGCGGATGCTGTATTCAAGCTGATACTTGGAATACGGCTTCCATCGCGGCTGGAACGTCCAGCCTGCTATCGTCGTGCCGGGTCAAAAGGCTTGAAGTGTTTCGACAGCTTCAAGCCCTGGCGCTGGTAGTTGGAGCCGATGCCCTGGCCGTAGACTTGGGCAGGAGGCTCGGTCAGGGGTTCGTAGACCAATCTGCCGATGATCTGGCCGTCCTCCAGGATAAAGGGAACCTCATGCGAGCGCACCTCAAGGACGGCGCGGGCACCCTCGCCGTGACCGGACGAGTGGCCAAAGCCTGGGTCGAAGAAGCCCGCGTAATGTACGCGGAATTCTCCCACCAGCGGATTGAACGGCACCATCTCGGCGGCATAGGCGGGGGGTACGCGCACGGCTTCTTTTGAGGCGAGGATATAGAACTGGCCGGGATCGAGGATGAGCGAACCTCTGCGCCAGATGGGTTCCCAGAAATCGGACACTTCCAGCGCGCCAACTTTATCGACATCGATGAGGCCGGAATGGGGCTTGGCGCGAAAGCCCACCGGCGCCTCCGGCGCGCCGCCGAGATCGACGGTGAGGGCGAGGCCATTGTCGATGTTGACTTCGCCTGATGCGATCAGGCCTTCGCTGGCGTGAAGCGCCCTGATGATGGCATCTGAGGCGAGTGAAGAACCGGCGCGGAAACGAATCTGCGACAGCCTTGATCCCGTGCGGGCGAGAATTGAAAATGTGCGGGGCGAGATCTCGGCATAGAGCGGGCCTTGGTAGGCCTCCGGCACGGTATCGAATTCCTGGGCATGGTCGGTGATCACCCGGGTGAAGATATCCAGGCGGCCGGTTGAGCTTTTGGGATTGGCGGCGGCGGCCACGCCCTTGCGGAGATGCAGGCTTTCAAGCAGCGGCACGATATAGACGCAGCCGGTTTCGAGAACCGCGCCGTCGGCGAGCGACATCTGGTGCAGCACCAGGCCCTTGAGACGTTCGGCCACCGTCATTCGGGGGCCGGGGAGAAACGAAGCCCTGACCCGGTAGGCCCATTCGCCGAGGCGGAGATCAAGGCTTGCCGGTTGTATCTGGTCCGAATCAAGTGGGCGCTGCAGCTTGATGAGGCCCTTGGCGCAGTATTCGGCGATGGCCTTGGCGGGAAGAATTCCCTGTTTTGCGCTGTGTTCCATTGTGCCCTCTTGGCCGATTTTGGAAATCCCCGCAACTCGGCTAGAACGACGCCATGTATGAGCGAGTCACCCGCGGCATCAAGGTCATTGTGCGTCCGCAATATCTCGAAGGCCAGTCCCGGCCCGAGGAGGGCCACTATGTCTGGGCCTACAACATCACGGTTGAAAACCATGGCCGGGAGATCGTGACCTTGCGCACACGCTATTGGAAAATAACCGATGGCCTGGGCAAGGCGCAGGAAGTGCGGGGCGCCGGAGTGGTGGGGGAAGAGCCAACGCTCAAGCCCGGCGACAGTTTTCAGTATACATCTGGCTGCCCGCTCAAGACTCCGTCCGGTTTCATGGTCGGGGCCTATCAAATGCAAACATCAACCGGCGAGCTTTTCAACGTCGATGTGCCGGCATTTTCGCTCGACAGCCCGCATATGAAGAGGTCGATCAATTGACGCCGATGTCCACCGAAGGCTTGCTGGCCCGGCTGATCGCCTTTGACACAACCAGCCGCGATGGCAATCTGCCGCTGATTGAGTTTGTCGAGGACTATCTTGATGGGCATGGCGTGCCGCATTTCCGCGTTGACTATCAAGAGAACAAGACCAATCTCTTCGCCACCATCGGACCCGATATCGCCGGCGGTGTTGTGCTTTCGGGGCATACCGATGTGGTGCCGGTGGATGGCCAGGATTGGACCAGCGATCCCTTTGCGCTGACAGCGCGTGGTGGCAGGCTTTATGGGCGCGGCGCTTGCGACATGAAGGGCTTCATCGCCGTGGCCTTGGCCATGGTGCCTGCCTTCAAGGCGCGGGGCCTCAAAAGCCCCATCCATCTGGCTTTTTCCTGTGATGAGGAAACCGGCTGCCGGGGCGTGCGTCCGCTCATCGCCCACATGCGCGATCATCTACCGCGCCCGCGCGCGGTATTGGTGGGCGAGCCCACGTCGATGCGTGTGGTGAACGCCCACAAGAGCGCCATCCGCTTTGCAACTGATGTGCGCGGACACGAAGCCCATTCCAGCCTCACCCATCAGGGCGTCAACGCGGTCATGGTGGCGGGCGAGCTTCTGGGCGAAATCGGCCGTATACGGAGCGATTTGCAGGCGGCGGGCGATCCTTCGGGCCGGTTTGACCCGCCATATTCAACTGTGCATGTGGGAACCATCACTGGCGGCACCGCAGAGAACATCATCCCGCGCCGCTGCGTGTTCGGCTGGGAGACCAGGCTTCTCCCCGGCGCTGACCGCGAGGGTGTTGTGGAGCGCTTTGAGAATTTCGCCCGCAGCCTTGAGCCGGCGATGAAAGCCATAGCGCTCGGGACCGGCATCGATATCACCTGCGCGAATTCGGTTCCTGGATTGGCGCCAGAAACAGACAGCCCTGCCGAGCACCTCGCTTTGCATCTGGCGAATGCAAACGGCACCCATGCCGTTTCCTATTGCACCGAAGCCGGCCTCTTCCAGGAAATCGGCATCCCCACAGTGGTCTGCGGCCCCGGCAATATCGAGCAGGCGCACAAGCCCGATGAGTATGTGGATGTATCTGAACTGCGAAAATGCGAAGTGTACATGCGGAGATTGATGGAGTGGTGCGCTTGAGTATCGCCACCAGCCTGGCCTGCGGATCTATTTTTGGCTGGTCCGCCAGTTCGGATTGATCCACGGTTCCTGGTTTGACGGCGGCAGCGGCTGGCGGCCGAGAATATGATCCGCCGCCTTCTCGCCGATCATCAGGGTGGGCGCATTCAAATTGCCGTTGGTGACTTGCGGCATGATGGAGGAATCGGCCACACGCAAGGCTTCGATGCCGATGACCCGGCACTGAGGATCAACCACGGCCATGGCGTCGGCTCCCATTTTACAGGTGCCGCAGGGGTGGTAAGCGCTTTCGCAATGCTGGCGGATGAAGGCGTCGATGTGTTCGTCGGTCTCGACATTTCTGCCCGGCTGGATTTCGGCGCCTGCGTAGTTGTGCATGGCGGGTTGCTGGAATATCTCGCGCGTCAGGTGGATGCAGGCGCGGAATTCGCTCCAGTCGTCGGCGTGGGACATGTAGTTGAAGAGGATGCGCGGCGGCTCCCTCGGGTCATTGCTCTTTACACGGACGAATCCACGCGATTTCGTGCGCATGGGGCCGACATGAACCTGGAAACCGTGACTGGGGAAGGCGGCTGTGCCATCGTAACGCATGGCGGCGGGGAGAAAATGATACTGGATGTCAGGATAGTCAATGCCGGCGCGCGAACGGATGAAGCCGCAGGATTCAAAATGATTGGTGGCCCCCAGTCCTGTGCCAAAAAACAGCCATTCCAGTCCGATGAGCCCTCGCGAGAACAGCCCCAGTTTAGAATAGAGCGTCACCGGCTGTTTTGACCTGAGCTGGAAATAGACTTCCAGATGATCGTGAAGGTTCTCACCCACGCCGGGAAGGGCATGGGCCACAGCAATGCCCGCAGCTTGCAGGGTTTCAGGCGCGCCAATGCCGGAAAGCTGCAGGAGTTTCGGCGAATTGATGCAGGACGCCGCCAGCACCACTTCGCGAAGCGCCCCCGCTGTTTTCACAACGCCGCCATGCTCATACTCAACACCCACAGCGCGCTTGCCATCAAGGAGGACACGGTGGACAAAGGCGCTGGTGACAAGCTTCACGTTTCTGCGCTTGAGCGCTGGCCGGAGATAGGCCCTGGCGGCGGACCAGCGCGTGCCCCTGTGCACGGTCATCTCCATGGCGCCAAAGCCTTCCTGCTGTTGGCCGTTGTAGTCTTGCGTCGCCGGATAGCCTGCCTGGCGCCCCGCCTCGATAAAAGCCTGATAGAGCGGATTGCGCCCGCTGCCGCGTTTGACATGCATGGGGCCGTCGCGCCCGCGCCAGCCTTCCTCGCCGCCATGGGAATTCTCCATGCGCTTGAAATAGGGCTGCACATGCCGAAAGCCCCAGCCCTTGGCCCCCATCTCTTCCCATGTGTCGAAGTCCTTTGGGTGGCCGCGCACATAGACCATGCCATTGATGGAGGAAGAACCGCCCACTACCTTGCCGCGCGGTGTGGCCAATCTGCGCCCGCCAAGATGAGGCTCAGGATCGGTCTCGAAGCCCCAATTGTAAAGGTTCATGTTCATGGGATAGGCAAGGGCTGACGGCATCTGGATCAGCGGCCCCCAATCGCTGCCGCCGAATTCCAGCACCAGAACCGTGCTGCGGCCATCTTCCGAAAGCCGGTTGGCGAGAACTGAGCCCGCCGAGCCAGAGCCCACGATGATGAAGTCAAAGCTTTCAGAAAAGGTCATTTGGCGCGGGAGCCGGACAGGCTTTCAAGATCGCGGATGCGGGCTTGCGTTTCCGGCCAACTGGCATTGACGGTGGCTGCCACCAGCGCTTCGGCCATAAACAGGAGCACGATGCTGGAATCCCAGCTTGACGGCGCTTCGATGCGCAACGGCAGTGAGTGCATGGCAATTTTCGCAATGGGGCTGATCCACTGGTCGGTAATCAACACCACTTTGGCGCCGCGTTCCCTGGCAGACGCGGCAAATTCCAGCATGCGCGCGTCATAGCGGCGGATATCGAAGATGATGACGGTGTCGTGTCCGTCCATGTCCAGCAAGGCTTGCGGCCAGTGCGAAGGGGCGGCTGGAAGCAGGCCCACATGCGGCCTGGCCATTTTCAGATGCGTGGCGAAATAAGCGGCCAGCGCGTGGGTGATGCGCCCGCCGGCGATGGTGATGCGGCGCTTGCGGTCATCGAGGAGATGCACCACGGAATCAAAGCTGCGGTGATCCATGAGTTTGAGCGAGCCGCTGAGATTTTCCATGGCCGCTGTGGCGAAGCGGTTGAGGATGTGGGCATCGGGTGCCGCTGCCGACCAGCGGTCATGCTTGGCGATGGGGTTTTGCAGTTGCGCTGAAAGCTCCGAGCGCAAGGCCTGCTGGAAGGCGGGAAAGCCTGAAAAGCCCAGCTTCTTCGAGAGCCGCAGCGCACTCGGTGTTGAAACCCCGGCCTGGTGGGCAAAGTCCGACATGCTGGCAAGACCCGCCATGGGATAATTCGCAAACAGCGCTGACATCAGCTTGCGCTCGGCCGCGGTGAGGTCGGAAGACTTCATGCGCAGGCGTTCGGCGATTGTGGGTGGTGTTTTCATGGGCGAGATTGTAACGAAATTGACAGCGTGAACGCAATCTGAAATCATCACGGCATTCTAAGCGAGGTTCGCAGTGCTGGAAGGCGAAGACAGTCCCGATATTCTGGTCAATGAGGCCGGACGCTCGGCTTGTGTGCTGGTGTGCGAACACGCGGGCAACCGTCTGCCGAAATCGCTTGGCCGTCTAGGTCTCGCCGAAGCCGACCTGCAACGCCATATCGCCTGGGACATTGGCGCTGAGCGGGTTGCGCGCCTGCTCGCCAGATTGATCGACGCGCCGCTGGTGCTGCAGCGCTATTCGCGACTTGCCTATGACTGCAACCGGCCGCCTGAATCACCAGATGCCATGCCGGAGGTGAGCGAGACAACGGCCATTCCGGGCAACAGGAATCTCAGCGCTGCTGAGAAGCTGGCGCGGATCAAGGCGATTTACCGGCCCTTTCATGCAAGCATTGCCGATGTGCTGGACGCGCGCGCGGCGGCTGGACTTATATCCATGGTCGTTTCGATCCACTCTTTCACCCCGGTCTACAAGGGCAAGCCGCGTAGGCTCGATCTTGGCATTTTGCACGATCGCGATGCGTCCCTCTCCACGACCCTGATCAAGGGCTTTCCCAATCTGGACGCCCGCCTCAATGAACCCTATGGTCCCAGGGATGGTGTCATGCACACGCTCAATCTCCACGCGGCACCCCGCGGCTTGCAGCACGCGATGATCGAAATCCGCAATGACCTGATTTCACAGGAACGGGGCCAGGATGAATGGGCACAGCGCTTGTCTGTGCCGCTCATTCAGGCGGCAGCATAGGGAGAAGAAGATGGCCACAGGAATGTTGACACTTGAGCAATTGAAAAAGGAAGTCGCGGCGGGCACCATTGATACCGTGGTCGCCGCCATGGTGGACATGCAGGGCCGCCTCATCGGCAAGCGCTTTCATGCGCAGTTTTTTGTGGATGGCGGCTATGAGGAAACCCATGGCTGCAACTATCTGCTCGGTGTCGATATCGCCATGGAGCCGGTGCCGGGCTACAAGGCCACCAGCTGGGAGAAGGGTTACGGCGATTTCGTCCTCAAGCCCGACATGGCAACACTGCGGCGAACCCCGTGGCTGCCGGGCACGGCGCTGGTCATCTGCGACATTCTCGATCACCACACGCATAAGGATGTGCCGCATTCGCCGCGCGCCATTCTGAAAAAGCAATTGAAGCGCCTCGAAGCGCTGAAGATGAAGGCCTATATGGCCTCGGAACTGGAATTTTTCCTGTTTGATGATTCATACGAGACCTGCAACCAGAAAGGCTACCGCGACCTCAAGACCTCCGGCTATTACATTGAGGATTATCACATCCTGCAAACCACCAAGGAAGAGCCGGTCATGCGCGCCATCCGCAACGGCCTTCACGGCGCAGGCATTCCGGTGGAAAATTCCAAGGGCGAATGGGGGCCGGGCCAGGAAGAAATCAATGTGAAGTATGCTGAAGCCCTCGACATGGCTGATCGCCACGCCATCATCAAGAATGGCTGCAAGGAAATTGCTTATGGCCTGGGCAAGGCCATCACCTTCATGGCGAAATGGGATTACGGCATGGCCGGCAATTCCTCGCATGTGCATCAGTCCTTGTGGAGCGCTGACAGCAAGACGCCGCTGTTCCAGGATGCCAAGGGCGAGCACGGCATGTCGGATTTGATGAAGCATTATCTCGCAGGCCAGTTGCAGCATTCGGGCGAGATCACCTATTTCCTCGCCCCCTACATCAACTCCTACAAGCGCTTCATGGCGGGCACCTTCGCGCCCACCCGCTCGATCTGGAGTTTCGACAACCGAACGGCGGGCTTTCGCCTTTGTGGTGCTGGAGCCAAAGCCATCCGCGTTGAATGCCGCATTGGCGGGGCTGATCTCAATCCCTACCTCGCTTTCGCGGCATTGCTGGCGGCAGGGCTTGATGGCATTGAGAAGAAGATGAAGCTGGAACCCGTCTTCGCCGGCGATGCTTACGACACCTCAAAGAAGCTCCGCGAAATCCCCAAGACGCTCCGTGATGCGACAGCGCTGCTCGATGGCTCCAAATTCCTGCGCGGGGCTTTCGGCGATGATGTCATCGACCATTATGTCCACACCGCCAAATGGGAGCAATTCGAATATGACCGCCGCATTGTTGACCTCGACCTGAAACGCGGCTTTGAGCAGTACTGAACAGGGGCGCACCATGACCATTCCAGACCGTAATTTCAACTACCCGACCTCCATCAAATTCGGCGCAGGGCGCATCAGGGAACTGGCCGAGCACTGCGCCGCGCACGGCATCAAGCGGCCGCTGTTTGTCACCGACCCCGGCCTTGCCGCCATGCCGATGGTCCAGGCCATTGTCGCGGATGCGAAGCGCGCGGGCTTGGGGATCGCCATGTTCACGGACGTGCGGCCCAACCCGGTTGCGGCCAATATCGAGGCGGGCATCAAGGCCTATAAAGCGGGACGTCATGATGGTGTTGTGGCTTTTGGCGGCGGCTCGGGGCTTGATGTCGGCAAGATGGTGGCGCTTATGCACGGCCAGACGATCTCGATGTTCGAGCTTGAGGATGTGGGCGACTGGTGGACCAGGGCTGACGCCTCCAAAATCGCTCCCATTATCGCCGTTCCGACAACGGCGGGCACGGGTTCGGAAGTGGGCCGCGCCGGCGTCATCACCCATCCCGTCACCCATGAAAAGAAAATCATCTTCCATCCCGCCATCATGCCGAAGGTGGCGATCCTCGATCTGGAACTCACCATTGGCCTGCCGCCAAAGCTCACCGCCGCCACTGGCATGGACGCGCTCGCCCACAATCTCGAAGCTTATTGTGTGCCCGCCTATCATCCGCTCGCTGCCGGAGTGGCGCTGGAGGGCATGCGCCTGATCAAGGAAAATCTGGCGAGGGCGGTGAAAAAGGGCAGCGACATTGATGCCCGCGGAAACATGCTGGTGGCCTCCGCCATGGGTGCCACCGCCTTCCAGCGCGGGCTTGGCGCCATTCACGCCATCTCGCATCCCTTCGGCGGGCTTTACGACGCCCATCACGGCCTGCTCAACGGCATTGTCATGCCCTATGTGGTGAAGGCCAATCGCCGCAAGATTGAAAAGGACATCGAGCGCGCCGCCGCGTATCTTGGGATAAAGGGCGGCTTCGATGGTTTCCTCAAATGGATTTTGGCGCTTCGCAAGGAAATCGGCATCCCGCATTCGCTTTCTGAAATTGGCATCGACACCAAGCGCCTTGATGAAGTCGCCGAAATGGCGCTGCGCGATCCCAACACCGGCGGCAATCCGATCATTTTTACGGTGAAGCAATACAAGACGCTGGCGAAAAGGTGCGTGACGGGTGAACTCTAATCCTCACCCTGGCTCGCGCCCTTGCGCGAGCCTCGAAGGGCCCTTCGAGGCTCGCGAAGGCGCTCGCACCTCAGGGTGAGGGTGGATTTCTTCGGCTAATCGTGCCATGATCCTGCCCATGGCCAAGGTCTTCTTCACTACGAATTTGCGCCGCCATGTGGACTGCGCCGAGGTGGAGGCGCCAGGGGATACGCTGCGTGAGGTGCTGAACAATGTCTTCGTCAGTGAACACCGCATTCGCGGTTATATCCTTGATGATCAGGCGGCGCTGCGCAAGCACATGACCATTCTCGTGGATGGCAAGCGCCTGCGCGACCGCGAGCGCTTGTCGGATGTGGTGACGGCAACGAGTGAAATATACGTTTTACAGGCTCTCTCAGGAGGTTGAATCATGACCATTCTGGTTGCAACGCGCAAAGGCTTGTTCACCATCGAGCGTGGGCAATCGTGGAAGGTGACACAAGCGGACTTCATCGCTGACAATGTGACGCTGGCTTTGCATGACACCAACGATGGCTGGACCTATGCCGCGCTCAATCACGGACATTTCGGCGTGAAGCTGCACAGGAGACCGCCCGGCGGCAACTGGGAAGAATGCGCCGCCCCCGCCTATCCCCCCAAGCCCGAGGGCCTCGTCGATCTTGATGGCTGGGGCAAGCCGGTGAATTGGACGACCCAGATGATCTGGGCTTTGGAACCCGGCGGCATGGGTGAGTTGTGGGCAGGCACCATGCCTGGCGGCCTGTTTCGCTCAACCGATCGCGGCTCAAGCTGGGAACTGAACCGACCTTTATGGGATCACCCCAGCCGCAACAAATGGATGGGGGGCGGGGCTGACTATCCCGGCATTCATTCGGTCTGCGTTGATCCGCGCTCAGCCAAAACCGTGCGGGTGGGTGTCTCTTGCGGCGGCGTCTGGGTCACTGATGATGGCGGCGAGACCTGGGCCTGCAAGGCCAAGGGCATGCGCTATGACCACATGCCTGAGGGCGAAGTCGCCGATGATCCCGAAACCCAGGACGCGCATATGCTGGCGCAATGCCAATCCGCTCCCGACCGCCTGTGGGTGCAGCATCACTGCGGCATCTATGTCTCCAGCGATGCGAGTGAGACCTGGCAGGAGGTGAAGGCCGAGCCCTCATCTTTCGGCTTCGGCGTCGTGGTGCATCCCCATGAGCCTGACACCGCCTGGTTCGTCCCCGGCATCAAGGACGAAAAGCGTATCCCCGTCGACGGCAAGCTGGTGGTGACCCGCACCCGCGACGCTGGCCGGAGCTTTGATATTTTACGCAACGGCCTGCCCCAGGATCACGCTTACGATCTGGTGCTGCGCCACGCGCTGGCCATCGACACGACCGGCGACTGCCTCGCCTTTGGTTCAACCACGGGCGGCGTCTGGGTGAGCGAAGACCAGGGCGACCACTGGCAATTGGTGAGCCACACCCTGCCGCCGGTTTACGCGGTG
>JANOTU010000289.1:0-3074 GCA_031416515.1 Hyphomicrobiales bacterium | reverse complement strand
CACTTTTTTACAGGTTCTGTCGGTCCACTCATTCGAAAAAACCCAGCTTTCATGCGTCTTTCACAGCGACAGTCACAAAATCCCGCTTTCCTCGACTCCTAACCAATTGATTCTATTGTGAAGTTAACCGGACGCTAGTGAAACCAAACCTGTGCGTTACCATGCCCCTTGGGACAATTGGATTTCAGCGATCCCCCTGTTTCCAGGGGCCTTGCGCTCACAATTTTGGAGAATGCCCGCTTATAGCCGATCCAGCGCACGCTGTCAAGGACTAAATTCCACCAATCATATCAGCGGCCTTTTCCGCGATCATGATCGTCGCCGCATTGGTATTGGACGACACCACATAGGGCATCACCGAACTGTCGCAGACCCGCAAAGCCTCCAGCCCATGCACTTTCAGCTCTGGAGATACCACCGCCATGACGCCTTGGCCCATGGAACAGGCGCCCGCCGGGTGATGGTCGGTCTTGGCCATGCGGCAGGCGTAGTTGATCAAATCCTGATCCGAGACACAGTCCGGCCCCGGCAGCCGTTCGGCCAGCACGAAAGGCGCCAGCGCTTGCTGGCGCATGATGTCGCGCGCCATCCTCAGTCCACGGAGGGATATGTCGCGGTCATAGGGATCAGCCCAGTAATTGGGATCAATCAGCGGCGCAGCGGCTGGATCAGCGCTGGCGAGGCGCACTGTGCCCCGCGACCTTGGCCGCATGAAGGCGCTGTTGAGGGTCACCCCGGAATTTTTCAGCTGGGCGATGCCTGCCTCAATGCCGGAGCCCTGGCCCAGATGAAACTGGATATCAGGTGCGGCGGCGTGTCGGTCCGCATACCAAAACCCGCCCGTCTCGAACAGGCTTGAGGCCGCAGGGCCGGACTTGGTGAGAAGATAGCGCAAGCCCGCCAGTGCTGCCCAATGCGGTTTGCCGTATTTATCGTAACTGTGGTCGCCGGTGCATTCGCTGATCACGCAGATATCCAGATGGTCCTGCAAATTGCCCCCGACACCGGGAAGATCATGCGCCACGGGCACGCCCACGACCCGCAGATGATCCGCCGGACCAATGCCCGATTGCAGCAAGAGCTTGGGCGAGCCAATGGCCCCGGCGCAGACGATCACCTCGCGGGTCGCCCTGATGGTTTCTCCTGCGCCGAGTTCAACGCCCACCGCCCGGCCCTTCTCGACCACAACGCGCGTCACCATGCCGGTCATCTGTACACGGAGGTTATCCCGCGTCAGCGCCGGTTTGAGATATTCAACCGCCGTTGACGAGCGCCGCGCCTTTCTCTGGGTGAGTTGGTAAAATCCCATGCCAGCTGGATCAGGTCCCGCCAGATCGTCATTGTACGGAATACCGTATTGCTCCGCCGCCTTGATGAACGCAGCGCAAATCGGCAATGTGGCCAGCGGGCGCGACACCGCGATCGGGCCGCCAACACCGTGATGCTCGTTGTCGAACGCGTCATTGTCCTCGGCCTTGCGGAAATACGGCAGCACCTCGCGGTAGCTCCAGCCAGCGCAGCCTGCCTGCGCCCAGCCGTCATAATCCAGCGCGTTGCCACGGGTATAAATCTGTGCGTTGATGGTGGAGCCGCCGCCGATGACGCGTGCCTGCGTATACCAGAACACCCGGTCCTGCATGTGTTTCTGCGGCACCGTGGACCAGCCCCAGGAGGCAATGCCCTTGGTCATCCTGGCAAAGCCCGCCGGCCAGTGAAACAAAAAATTGCGGTCAACTCCGCCTGCCTCGATGAGCAGAACTTTTACGTTGGCGTCCTCCGAAAGCCGCGCGGCAAGAACACACCCGGCGGAACCGCCGCCCACAATGATGTAATCATATTCAAGCGCCGCCATCCCGGCTCAGTTGCCGTCTTCCGGCAGGCGCGGCAGGGGGTGGACTTCGATGCCTTCTTCGATCAGCTCCCGGGCGTCCGCCAAGGTCGCCTCGCCGTAAATGCCGCGCGCCTCGGTTTCGCGGTAGTGAATCTTGCGGGCTTCTTCAGCAAAGCTGGTGCCCACATATTCGGCCTTCTCTTCCACAGTTTTCCGCATTTCGCGCATCATCTGCATGAGCGCCGCCGCGCGGGGGTCAACCGGGCCGGCCATCATTGTCTGCGGGGCTTCAACCATCCGGTTGGATTTCCCCGGAATGCCCGGCGCCATGATCTGCTTGGCCGTCTTGTTTGATCCGCACACGGAGCAAGACACCAGGCCACGCCTGGCCTGGGTGTCGTAGGCGGCGCTGTCGGCGAACCAGCCGTCAAAGGCGTGGCCCTTGCCGCAGATGAGGTCATATCTGATCATGGGACATCACGTAGCAACCGAGCCGCCCGCATTCAAGACAAATGCCCGGTCGTGGCTCAGAGCCGGGATACGGCTCCGGGCGCTGGCAACTTGGCGCGTGTCGATTTCAGCCATCAGCGCGCAAGGTTCAATTCCAGCCTCGGCGATAATTTCGCCCCAGGGCGAGACCACAAGGCTGTGGCCATAAGTCTCGCGCCCGCTGTCATGACGGCCACCTTGGGCTGCGGCGATCACAAAACTCCCCGTCTCAATGGCGCGCGCGCGGAGCAGCACATGCCAATGCGCCTGACCGGTGGCAACAGTGAAAGCCGCAGGCACATTCAAAACCGCAGCGCCATTCTGCGCCAGCGCCCGGTAGAGCGCGGCAAAGCGCACATCATAGCAGATTGTCATTCCGATTATGCACCACGGCAATGCGGCAGCCACCGCCGCCGAGCCTGGCTCAAAGGAATGTGATTCGCGGATTGGCTCAGCATCGCCCAAGTCCACATCGAACAAATGCAGTTTGTCATAACGCGCCGCGATACTGCCATCGGGCGCAAACAGCAACGAGCGGTTGACCAGCCGTTCGCCAGAGCCCTTCAAGGCAAACGACCCGGCATTGAGCCAGATGCCCAGCGATTTCGCCAGTTCTGAAAACCCCGCCACAGAAATATCCTCAGCCTCAAACCGCGCCAGCGCCCTGAGGCGCTGCTTGTCGGGTTCGATGATGTTGGAAATCTCCGGCGTGGTCACATACTGCGCCCCCAGCCATCGCGCCTCGCGAATCAAC
>JANOTU010000288.1:0-9382 GCA_031416515.1 Hyphomicrobiales bacterium | reverse complement strand
CACTTTTTTACAGGTTCTGTCGGTCCACTCATTCGAAAAAACCCAGCTTTCATGCGTCTTTCACAGCGACAGTCACAAAATCCCGCTTTCCTCGACTCCTAACCAATTGATTCTATTGTGAAGTTAACCGGACGCTAGTGATATAATTGAATGATGAAGAATGTTGCTGTGAAACCGCTATTTTGGATCGCATCAAGCCGAAAAGACATGCGGGAACTGCCACCATCCGTGCGTCGTCGCTTTGGCCCTTTTGCTTTTCGCCGTCCAGGGCGGTGAGACTCCGCCTTCCGCCAAACCTCTCAAGGGCTTTGGCGGCTCGGGGGTCGTCGAGCTTATAGAGGAGGACCGCAGCGGCACTTACCGCGCCATATATACAGTTCGTTTCCGGGAAGCTGTGTATGTATTGCACGTCTTTCAGAAGAAATCTAAACGCGGCATCGCAACACCGGAACACGAAATTGATGTGGTCCATGAAAGACTGAAACGCGCCGAGGCAGACAGCGCCAAGCGGGCAAAGGAAGCAAAAGAATGAAACTAAAAGTTGAAAAAAGCAGCGGCAACGTCTTCGCCGATCTGGGCCTGCCGGACTCTGATCAGGAACTTCTGAAAGCCAAGCTCACTCTGCAAGTCTACAGATTGATCAAGGCCCGCAATCTCACCCAGACCCAGGCCGCCAGGTGCCTCGGCACCACCCAGCCGCAAATCTCCGCCCTCATGCGCCTGCAACCAGTATCCGTATCCGTTGGCCGCCTGATGGAATTCCTCACAGTTCTGGGGCAGGATGTGGAGGTGACAGTCACGCCAGCGCGGCGGCGGAAACTTGGCCAGATGACGGTGCATGTGGGGCTGTAAAAGGTTCTTTAGACGGAAGTCCTGGTTCTGACTTCGGACGACCTCGCGTGGCGGGTCCCTTTCAGTCTTCCTCCACCGCCGGATACTGCTCCGGCGCTTCGCCCACAGATTTCAGCACACGCGGGTATTCCGCAGCTTTGTCTTTCTGGCCCGATCCTGTGCGCGTGATCCTGAAGGCCCATTGGTCGCCATAGTCAAAGAGGAACAGGAATTTCATCTTGTCTTCTGGGAAGGCTTCAGCGGCAGTGGTGTCGCTGACGCCCAGCGCGTCTTCGGGTGGATCATCCATTTCGGCGAAAAGCTCGTATTTCACCGGCGAGCGATAATAGTTGCCCGTCAACTTGCTGTAATAGCCAAAAGGATGGTCGAAATCAAAGCCGAAGGCTTTCACAATCTCTCCCGCCAGATCATAAAGGCTGTCGTCCGCCATGACCTCCAGAACACGGTAAATTTTCGCATTGAGCGAAACGCGGAAGATCAGCGTGTCATTTGCCGCCATGTCTGTCTCCAGTCCCCGCTCACTGCGCTTCCAAATCCTCTTCATCTTCCTCGTTGTCGTTTCCGCGTGTGGCCAGCAGGCCGTCGATGCAGAGCTTGGTTTTCTGGGTGGAGAGGACGCGGGTGCTGTAAGTGAAATCAAGCGCTGTGATGCGGCGGCGTTCGCCGCGAAGATCAATGGGCGTGGTGCGCCCGCCCGAGGGGATCACCATGTTGATGCGGTAAAGGTCGCGCTGGCCGCCGGCATAGCGCACGGCGAGGTTCAGCATCTCAATGTCAAAACCTGATGAACGCAGGCGCAGCGCCCGGTAGAATTCGCCGGTTGTCACATTCAGGGTGTCGCGGTCGGCGAGGAAGCCCACGGATTTGCAACCGAGTTCTGCCCATTCCGCAACCGGTTCCGGCGGGCGCTGGTCGGCGCGCAGCACCAGAGTGACCTTGCCCTGCGGCACATAGCTGACTTCAACCTCGCGCAAAGGTCCGCGGTATTGCTTGCGGATCAGTTTGGTCATGCCGCCGGGCGGCACCTTCTCGCGCACCCGGATGCGCTCCTGCTCGCCATTGCGGTAAATCAGGCGCACGTCGCGGATATCGGCCGCACCCTCGCGGGCCTCGATGCGCATGACGCTGATCCTGCGGTTCTCAGGAGTCAGCGCAAACACATCGGTCTGCAGCTCGATGGGCTCGGGCGTAAAGGTGATGGTGCCCACCGGACGCAGTCTTTCCTGGGCCGAGGCGAAGGGCGCGGCAAACACCGCCGCTGAAATCATCATCAGGCCAAGGGCCAAACGGGCATATCGAATCATGATGCAACTCTCTCCACAATGTTTGGGCGAAACTACCCTGCCCGCTCCAGCACGTAAAGCGCCCAGCTGGTTTTTTATTCGCAACAGCCGGTGAGCGCGCGGCCTCCGGGCAAGCGCACCCGCGCCGAAAAGGGATAGCTGGTGTCCGACATGCCGTCGCTGCACGCGCCCGCGGCAATGGCCACGCGGCCACCGGAAACCAGCCGCATGGCGGCACCCGAACCAAAGCGGCGAAAGCCCTCGACCACATAGCGCCGTGACGGGATTTCGGGATCAGCATAGGTGGCGCGGCGGGGAGAGTTTATTTTCAGCGACCAGAAGGGCTCCGTTCCTGCGCATGACAGCGGCAGCGCGACCACCGTGGCTGGCCTGAGATAGCGCAAGTTCACCCAGCCATCCGGGCGGCCCGGATCATCGCGGCCGGTCAAGGCCCAATTGCCCTCGCGGCGATAAATGCGAATGCCTGAGTCGCGCGGGCCATATTCGCCAACTTTTGGCGCGGTAGCGCGGGGCGCTGCGCGGATGTTGAGCACATCGTCCATGCTCACGCCGGCCACCTCATAGGTGGGTGCGGCGATAGCACTGGTTGTCCAGAACGAAAACAGGATGGCAACAATGGCAATAAGCTTCATGATCACTTCTCCTCAATTCCAGTCCAGCACCACCTTGCCGCAACTGCCCTGATTCATCAAATCAAAGCCCCGGGCGAAGTCCGCAGCCTTCATGCGGTGGGTAATGACCTTGCGCACATCAAGGCCCGATTGCAACATGGCGATCATCTTGTACCAGGTCTCGAACATTTCACGGCCGTAAATGCCCTTGATGGTGAGGGCCTTGAAGATGATGGAATTCCAGTCCACCGGCATTTTACCAGAGGGGATGCCCAGCATGGCGATCTTGCCGCCCATGATCAGATGCTTGGTCATCTGTTCAAAAGCCGAGGGCGCTCCTGACATCTCGAGGCCAATATCAAAGCCCTCGCGCATGCCGATGCGCTCCATCACCGATTTCAACTCTTCACGCGAAACATTCACGGTGACAGCGTCGGCCACCTGATTGCAAAGCTCAAGCCGGTAATCATTCACATCCGTCACCACCACATGGCGCGCCCCCACATGGCGGCACACGGCAGCGGCCATGATGCCGATGGGGCCAGCGCCGGTAATCAAAACATCCTCGCCCACGAGATCGAATGACAGGGCGGTGTGCACGGCATTGCCAAGGGGATCGAGGATGGCGCCGATTTCATCATCGATTTCGAGTGGCAGGTGAATGGCATTGAAGGCCGGGATTTTGAGATATTCAGCAAAAGCTCCCGGCACATTGACGCCTACACCCTTGGTTTCAGGATCAAGATGAAAATGCCCGGCTCTCGCCATGCGGCTTTTCATGCCGATCAAATGGCCCTCGCCGGAAACCCGGTCGCCCACCTTCACCGTGCGCACATGAGTTCCCACTTCCGCCACCACACCGGCAAATTCATGGCCCACCACCATCGGCACCGGAATGGTCTTCTGCGCCCATTCATCCCATTTCCAGATGTGCAGGTCCGTGCCGCAAATGCCGGTCTTGGCGACCTTGATCAGAATATCATCCATGCCGATTCTAGGAATCGGTTCATCGCGCAAGGTGAGGCCTTCGGTTTTTTCGGCTTTGACAAGGGCGCGCATGGTCAGATCACTCCCAATTCTTTTCCCGCTCGGCTGAACGCCGCAATCGCCGCGTCGACATCGGCAGGCGAATGCGCGGCTGACATTTGCGTGCGAATGCGAGCCTGGCCGCTTGGCACCACGGGGAAGAAAAAGCCGGTGACATAAATTCCCGTCTCATAGAGCTTGGCCGCCATGGCCTGCGCCATCTCGGCTTCACCCAGCATCACCGGGATGATCGGGTGTTCACCGGGCAGCAATTTGAAACCCGCCGCTGACATGCCGGCGCGAAAGCGTTTTGCATTGTCGAAGAGGCGGGCGCGCAAATCATCGCCCTGCTCGGCGAGATCAATGGCAATAAGGCTGGCCGCAACAATGGGTGGCGGCAAGGCGTTGGAAAAAAGATAGGGCCGCGCCCGCTGCCGCATCAGATCAATGATCGGCTTGGCCGCCGCGATATAGCCGCCAGCCGATCCCCCCAGCGCCTTGCCCAGGGTGCCGGTGAGAATATCAACCTTCACGCCCGCGCGCGACGGCGTGCCCCGCCCCTTGGGGCCAATAAAACCGGTGGCATGGCAATCATCAACCAGGATCAACGCGCCATACGCATCCGCCAGGCGCCTGATGTCTTTCAGCTTGGCAAAATAGCCATCCATGGAAAACACGCCGTCCGTGACAATCACCGTCCGCCGCGAACCCCTGGCATTTTTCAATTGTTTTTCCAGATCATCCATGTCGCCATTGGCAAAGCGCAAGCGCTTGGCCTTGGAGAGCCTGATCCCGTCAATGATCGAGGCATGATTGAGGCTGTCTGAAATAATCGTATCCGGCTCGCCAAAAAGCGGCTCAAACACCCCGCCATTGGCATCAAAACAGGCGGCAAAGAGAATAGCGTCCTCCATCTCCACATAGTCGGCCACCCGCCGCTCCAGCGCCTCATGCAGATCAGACGTCCCGCAAATAAACCGCACCGACGCCATGCCCAGCCCATGACTGTCCAACGCCGCCTTCGCCGCCGCAATCAACTCGGGATGATCCGCCAGCCCCAGATAATTGTTGGCGCAAAAATTCAAAACCTCGCGCCCGCCAGAAACTTTGATATGCGCCCCCTGCTCCGACAAAATAGGCCGCTCGGTCTTCCACAGGGATTGCGCCCGGATGGCGGCGAGTTCGATGGTGATGTCGGAGAGAAAGCTCACTAGTCACTCCTTTTCAAACGACGCATCCGAATGCGTCCCGGTTCGACTACAGTGAAATGACCGTGCCAATCATCGCGGCTTGACACGATTTCAGCGATGCGGCCAACCCAGTCACCGCTGGGCAATACCGGTATGCGCAACAAAATCACACCCGCCATTGCGTCACTTGGTTCATTCGCGGCCAGTTCGCCGAAATCCTTGTCGAAGGTGAGGCACACGCGATTTTCAGCTTTCGCCCAAGCCAGCACGCCCTGATCATCAATACCGGGCCGTTCAAATCCCACCGCACTCACGTCATGGCCCGCTCCAGTCAGGGCCCTGATCAGCAGCGCCGGAATATTCTCATTGCAAAGCAACCGCATCAAGCCGCGTTGGGAAAAACCCGTTCCCCCTGCAATGCATCGCGGGCATAGGCCAAGCAGGCAAGGATACCATCGCGAGACAGCCCTGGATAATTTTCCATCATCTGCTCTTCAGTCCAGCCTTCCGCCAGAAGACCGATGACGAAATCGACAGAGAGCCTGGTTCCCGCAATCACAGGCTTGCCGGAAAGGATGGCGGGGTCGAGGATGATGTGCGCGGCGTCCATGAGTTGATTGTCCGCCAGTCTGGCGCTGGCGTCAAGCATCATGACCGTGCTAGGTGCCTGCCTCATGAAACCAATCCACATCATCGGCGCCGGCATGGCGGGTTCGGAGGCGGCTTGGCAGGCGGTCAATTTGGGGGTGCCTGTGGTGCTGCATGAGATGCGGCCCGCGCTTGGCACGGAGGCGCACCGGACGGCTGGCTTTGCCGAGTTGGTGTGTTCCAATTCATTTCGCTCAGATGATGCCGACCAGAATGCGGTGGGGTTGCTGCATCAGGAGATGCGGGTGGCAGGTTCGCTGATCATGGCAACCGCTGACCGGCACAAGGTGCCGGCGGGCGGCGCTCTGGCGGTGGACCGGGACGGGTTTTCAGATGAGGTGACGCGCAGCCTGAAACAGCATCCGCTGGTCACTGTTGAGCTTGGGCAGATTGCCGGTTTGCCGCCAGCGGAATGGGACAATGTCATCATCGCCACGGGGCCGCTGACATCGCCCGCGCTGGCGGAGGCCGTGCGCAATTTGACCGGCGAGGCGGATCTGGCGTTTTTTGATGCCATCGCCCCCATCATCCACCGCGAGTCGATTGACATGGGCAAGGCCTGGTTCCAGTCGCGCTATGACAAGGGTGACGGCAAGGACTACATCAACTGCCCGATGACGAAGGAGCAGTATGAAAACTTCGTCGCCGCGCTGATTGTTGGCGAGAAGACCGATTTCAAGGAGTGGGAGAAGACCACGCCCTATTTCGATGGCTGCCTGCCGATTGAAGTAATGGCCGATCGCGGCGCTGAGACATTGCGCCATGGGCCGATGAAACCGCGCGGCCTCACCAATGAGCATGACCCACTGGTCAAGGCCTATGCCGTCGTACAACTCCGCCAGGACAACAAGCTGGGCACACTCTACAATATGGTGGGATTCCAGACCAAGCTGAAATATGCCGATCAAGTCAGGGTTTTCCGCGCCATTCCCGGCCTGGAGAACGCCGAGTTTGCAAGACTTGGCGGCCTGCATCGCAACACCTTCCTCAACAGTCCCAAGGTGCTCGATGAGCGCTTGCGCCTCAAGGCTGATCCCCGCCTGCGCTTTGCCGGGCAGATCACCGGGGTTGAGGGCTATGTGGAAAGTGCGGCCATCGGCTTGCTGGCGGGGCGGATGGCGGCGGCGGAGCGCAGGAACGAGAGCTTCATGAGCCCGCCCCCCACCACCGCGCATGGTGCCCTCATCAACCACATCACCGGCGGCCATATCGAGACCACCGACAATCGCGGCTCTTCGTTCCAGCCGATGAATGTGAATTTTGGATTGTTCCCGCCCGTGGACGCGCCCAAGAAGATCGACGGCAAGCGCCTTGACCACACGGAGAAGGCCATCGCCCGCAAGCGGAGCTACACCGCGCGCGCCATGGCGGATTTCAATGCATGGCATGGGAAGCCCGTAGCTATCGCTGCTGAATGATCCAGAATTCCAGACTTGTCAGCTTTGGGTTTTCGCCAATTTCCGCTGAATAGTTTTCAACCACCATGACAACACCGGGCGCAAGTTCAATCCGCACCGGCGGTTGTGGCTGGCCAGCAATCATGCCTTCCCGCATTTTTGCAACAAGACTGACGGCTGACATTTTCCATGTGTCAGCGCCTGCCCTGACGATCAGCCTTTCGCCGTCAAAGCGCGCAGTCATGTCGGTCTGCTGGGCGTCGAGATTGTGGGTCTGCAAGCCCCGATAAGGCCCGAGCAATCGGTTGCTGCCAATCAGGTTGTGCTCAAGCACCGCATTGGCATTGAAATAAACTGAGTCGCGGTAGGTGTTGGGTTGCGACATGCCCAGCCGGACCGCAATATCATTGCGCAGGCTCCACTTGTCCTGGCTGGCCGCAAACGGATTTTTCTCAGTCCCCTCAAACCACGGTTTCAAGCTGGCAAGCCCATCCACGCCGATCAACGCGTCGAGAATGGAATTGCCCTGGAGGGCCGCAGAATCTGGAATGGGTTTGGGCGCCGGAACCGCCTTGCCGTCCTTGAGCAACCCGTTCGCGGCCAGCAATTCAGCAAAACGCCCGACCTGGCTGGCGATGGTCAAGCCGTGGCTGCCAAACGGGCCGACCGAGCCCACCAGAAGCAAGACCGCGATGCCGCCAAGTATGGCGCGCATGTCGGCGTGGTTGCGGCGGAATGCAAGATAGGCGCTGATGAAGGCGACCCAGATGGCGACAAGGGCGATGCCGTAGCGATCCGGGGTCACGCCATAGTCGCTGATGCGCCGCCAGATGGCGATGGTGAGAAGTGCTGCTGGCACGATGGTGAGAAAGAACCAGCCGCGCATGAACTGGCGCAGCAGCCATGTGCCAGACTCCCGCCACGGCCAGGCGACCAGCCAGGCGGCGGTGCCGCCAATGGCGAAGATCGACACCATGGTGGCGATCTGGCCCTTGGGCAATTCACCGTCGATGGCAATTTTCAGGGCATAGGCATGCAGGATCAGCGCATAGACGGCGACCATGGGCACGGCGATGTAGTTGACCAGAATGGATACCCCGCGCTCCAGCAGCGTGTCCTTGTGGTCGTTCAAATCGATTTCTTCCTCCAGATCGCGCGGCATGAGGGAGAGGCCGTAGACCGGGCCAATGAGCGAGGCCGCCGTGCCCCAGATGTGCTCATGCATGCCGTGCAGGCCCGCCCCGAACAGGAAATTCAGCGCCTCCACAATCGATGAGAGGCCCGCGCCAAACAGAACGGCGACAACCGCCGAAAGCAGCGCTGCAAGGCCCATGCGCAGATTGAACAGCCACAGCGCGCCTTGGCTCACCCCGGCGCGGAGAAAGCCCAAGATCATCAGTACAGGGATCAATCCCGCGAAGAGAAACAGCAATGATGTCTGGAAGACGCTGGTGAAATACCCAAGCAGCGCCAGCGCAGCGCCTGCCGCGATGGCAAGGCCAATGCCAGCGGGCTTTGACCACTTGTTGCCCTCGGCAAAAAGATGCGCTGCCCCTGAAGCGATAAACCCCGCCGCAGCACCCGCCATGACCGCGCTTTCGCCACTGCCACCCATGCCCTCGATGTTGATATAGGCGCACAATGCCACAGCAACAGTGCTCGACACCGGAAAACGCGCCAGGGTGGCGGAGAGGTCGGGGATGAGATTGTCGAGTCTGGCTGCCAGTCCCATGGTTCTAAAACCTTTCTTGCCTTGCTGCCCACCAGAGCCGCACTTGACGGCGGAATTGTGAAGGTTGCGGATGGTCGAGATAGAGTTCGGTGAGGCTTGCGGGAAGGAAGGCCGGGAATGCTGCCTTGGGGATTTTGTGGGCGCGGGCTTGGCCCAGGCGTTTGCGGGCCTGCGCCTCGTGCACATTCATCCGGGCCAGGCCGTACGCCACTCCGGCAAGGCCAGCGGCTTCGGCGTTGTGTTCGCCAAGTATGAGGCTGGCCATCTGGATCAGCGCGGATGAGGTTTCGCCGAGATAGCCTTCCAACGTCTGGATATCCGGCATGGGATCGTCGTAGAGGTCGAATTCCCGCGCGGTGATGAGGTTCTGCAAGGGAGCTTGGGGCAAATTACCCGTCTCGATGGCGCGGGCGAGGCCTTGCGCCACGGGATGATCTGCGGTTTTGCTCCCATAGATGGCGGCGATGGTGTCGCGCCACCATTGATAGCGGATCAAGCCGATATGCGGCTCGCTGACGAGGCTCCGTACACGGATGATTTCGATGTTGAAAGCGTAGAGACCGAAGAGCGCAACGTGCTTGTCTTCGGGCGCATAGAGGCTGGCGAGGAAGCGGTCCTTGGC
>JANOTU010000287.1:0-2409 GCA_031416515.1 Hyphomicrobiales bacterium | reverse complement strand
GATTTTGGGCAAACAAGCTATCCGCAGATTACGCAGATGAGACCTTCATAATCTGCGCCTTTTCTGCGTAATCTGCGGATAAAAAAAACGCCAATTCAACAGTGAAAAGCCCCAGGGGGCGGGGATCAGGTAAGAAGGCGTCTACTTGCAGCAAACAAGGAGATGCACATGAGCCCCGTGGCCGGTCTCACCTGAGCCCCGGAGAAAGATCGCAGATTGCGGTCCTGTTGAAAAGGGGCGACAGCAAGCATGCGATAGGGCGGCTCCTGGAGCGCCCGACGAGCACCATCCGCCGGGAAATCGAGCGCAACAGCGGGGAGCGCGGTTATCGTCCCAAGCAGGCGCAGGAGAAATCCTGCGAGCGGCGCAGCAACGCCAGCAGGGGTCCTACGAAAATGACGCCTGACATGGTCGCCTTGATCGAGACCAAGCTCAAGGGCTCCCAATGGAGCCCCGAACAGATCAGCGGCTGGATGAAGGTGAACCAGCCCCTCCGCAATGCCGCTGTTGAGCGTAGGCGAGAAACTCAATGGAAAGGCAACACGAAATATTCTATCAAACCGGGGAACAAATATGGAACCATTCCATGGAAACCTTTTCCATAACCGACCTGCGCGAGCGCTCGGGCGAACTGGCGCGCCAGGCGGAGGCCGGTCATCTGTCCATCGTCGTCAAGCATGGGCGACCGCTGTTCATCGCCGTGCCGATGGACGAGCATCTCCTGAAAGAGGGCGATGTTGGAGGTCGAATTCCCCCCCCATTCTCCATCACTGGCCCTGAGTCGGTGAACTAGCCTGGCAGCTTCCCGGCTTGCGCAATCCCAAGTGTGAGTGCTGGGCCAGGCACTTTGTGGGGAAAGAGACAGACCGGTCATGCAGCAACGTTTATGGGTCATGATTTATATGGCGATGGCGCTTGACGGACATAGACAATTAGCTATATATTGATGGTCATATGCGTGGTCAACCTTTGCCGCTGAAGCCTGTCGCCTGGATTGCGTCATCGTGCGACGACCTCAGGGACTTTCCGGACGATGCGCGCGCCGTCATGGGTGAGGCGATCTATCAGGCGCTGAAGGGATTTGGAGGCAGAAGTGTGCTGGAAATTGTCGATGACTCCGACGATGACACATGGCGGGTCGTATACACGGTGCGGTTTGCGGGTTTGATCTATGTCCTGCATGCGTTCCAGAAGAAATCGAAACGCGGGCGGGCCACGCCCAAGGCGGTGATGGACATCATCAGGCAGCGCTTGAAGGCCGCTGAATCGCACTTTGCGCGGACTCAGAAGGAAGATTGATCATGACCCGTAAAATCAAAGTCACCATGGGAAGCGGCAATGTCTTCGCCGATCTCGGCTTCCGGAATGCCGATGACATGCGCTTGCGCGCCGATGCCATCGAGCACATCCGCGTGATCGTGGCGGAGAAGAACCTGAAGCAGGCCGAATTGGCCAGGCTGCTGGGGCTCAAGCAGCCCGATGTTTCAGCCATGCTCAATGGACGGCTAACGAAATTCGCGCTGGAGCGATTGCTGCGCTTCCTCACGGTTCTGGGCGAGGATGTCGCCATCGTCGTCAAAAGCCCTGTCGACAAGCGTCCCGCGCGGATGACCTTCGAGGTGGCTTCATTCAGGTGACACGCAACACCCAAGGGTGCAAATCAAAGCGGCGTTCCCACCAGTCCATCGTCCCCATCCCCCCCACTCTCCATCACCGGCCCTGAGCCGGTGAACCAGCTTGTCCCCTCGTCCCACGAAATTGGAGAGGGTCCGGCGAAGCCGGGGGTGAGGTCGCTTGGCCCGCCTCAGAACTGAAAGCTGAACATCAACTTGGCGGAGAGCGCCTCGAAATCGCCGCCGGTGCCGAGGCCGTCATAGGTGCCGGATACGCCCAGCATCATGGTGTCGTTGCGGAGGTTGAGGCCGGCGCTGACCGAGCCGCGCACATCTTCGCTTGAAGCAATCGTGCCGTCGAGATTGAGGGTGCCGGGATTCTCGAAATCCCACATGACGCGGCCGGCGATGAAAGGCTCGATCAGCAGATAGTCGGTCTCGCCCAGATAAGAGAGGGTGAGCCCGCCCATCAGGCGGCCCAGCGCCACGGTCTGGCCGTCCACGGCGACATCGACCATCCCGTTGGTCACCGTGTAATCATCCTGCTTCTCCTCCATGTAGACAACCAGCGCCTCGGGCGCGATCCCTACATTCCCGGCCTGATATTTGCCGATGAGCTTGGCCTCGACCAGCCAGCGTGTCGTGGCGAAATCGCCGCTGAAACCGCTATCCTGAACCGCGCGGTTGTCGCTCTCGCCCCAAAGCCCGCGGAGGTCGAGGAAGACGTTTTCGAGCGGCTCGATGGACACATAAGGCCCCACCATCCAGCCATTGCCGGAAACCTCGTTGATGGAAT
>JANOTU010000286.1:0-8415 GCA_031416515.1 Hyphomicrobiales bacterium | reverse complement strand
AGCCGCTGCAGTTTTTTAGTTTGTTTGGAACAAAAGCGATGCGGCATACTCTCACCTCCTCACCTCCTCACCCTGAGGTGCGAGCTCTTGCGAGCCTCGAAGGGCCCACGGTACGGAGCCTGCAACCTGATCCGTTGGCCTGCGCACAGTTTACTGAGTGCCCTGTCTGTGTCACCAAGGCCTCATCTATATTGGGCGAAATATGGTATCTGTGGCTTGGAAACACATTAACTCAATGTCATGCAATTTAAGGAATTTGCGTGACTGGATTTAAGGACGCCTTGATGTCTTCACCGCTTCCCGCCGATCACCCTGTCGTAAAACCAACAAAAATTGGCGTTCTGCTGGTCAATCTTGGCACCCCTGAAGCGACCTCCTACTGGCCGATGCGGCGCTATCTCAAGGAATTTCTGTGGGATGCAAGGGTGATCGAGACCAACCGGGCGCTGTGGTGGCTGATCCTGAACGGCATCATTTTGACGTTCCGCCCGACGAAAAGTGGGCATGCCTATGACAAGATCTGGAACCGGGAGCTGAATGAGTCGCCGCTGAAGACGATCACGCGGGGCCAGGCGGAGAAACTGGGGACACGCTTTCCGGGGCTGATGGTGGATTGGGGCATGCGCTACGGCCAGCCTGCGGTGGGTGAGCGGATCAAAGCGCTGAAGGACGCAGGCTGCGAGCGCATTTTGCTGTTTCCGCTCTATCCGCAATACTGTGCTGCGACCACGGCCACCGCCAATGACAAGGCATTTGATGCCTTGAAAGACATGCGCTGGCAACCGGCGCTGCGCACCGTGCCGCCTTATTTCGACGAGCCTGCCCATATCGAGGCGCTGGCGGTGGGGCTGGAAAAACATCTGGCAAGCCTGGACTGGACGCCTGATCTCATTCTGGCTTCATTTCACGGCCTGCCCAAATCCTACCTGCTGGCGGGCGATCCCTATCATTGCCAGTGCCTCAAGACGGCGCGGTTGCTCCGTGAACGGATGAAATTTTCGCCTGAGAAGCTGCAGGTGGTGTTCCAGTCGCGCTTTGGGCGGACTGAATGGCTGCAACCCTATGCGCAAGCCACAGTGGAAGGCTTGCCGGGAAAAGGCGTCAAGAACCTGGTGATGGTGATGCCGGGTTTTTCCGCCGATTGCGTGGAGACGCTGGAGGAAGTGGCCATCGGCCTCAAAGAGACGTTCCACGGGGCTGGCGGTGTCAATTTTTCCGCCGTGCCCTGCCTGAACGCCAGTCCGGAATCCATCATTATGATGGAAGCCCTTGTTCGGAAAGAACTTTCTGGCTGGCTGTGAGGGGGCTTGAATTGCAGGAAATCAATCCTTATATGGCGATCAACTGGAGGGTAAATCATGTTTTTCGATGGCTTTGGAATTGTTGTCTTGATTGGTGTCGCGGTGGTGCTGTTCTATCTGCTCCGCGCCATCCGCATGGTGCCGCAGGGCTACGCCTATACGGTTGAGCGTTTTGGCAAATATGTGCGCACCCTGCCGCCGGGGCTGGGGTTGATTGTGCCCTTCATCGACAAGATCGGTGCCAAGCAGAACATGATGGAGCGGGTCATCCAGGTGCCCTCGCAGGAAGTCATCACCCGCGACAACGCCATGGTCACCGTCGACGGCGTTGCCTTCTACCAGGTGCTGGACGCCGCGCGCGCCACCTACGAAATCAATGATCTCGAAAACGCCATCATCAACATGACCATGACCAATATCCGCACCGTCATGGGCTCCATGGAACTCGATAGCCTGCTGTCGCAACGCGATGAAATCAACCAGCGCCTGCTCGGCGTGGTCGATCAGGCGACCCACCCGTGGGGGGTCAAGATGACCCGCATTGAAATCAAGGACATCAATCCGCCGCGCGATCTCGTCGATTCGATGGGGCGGCAGATGAAGGCTGAGCGCGAAAAGCGCGCCGCCATTCTTGAAGCGGAAGGCTTGCGGCAGTCCGCCATTCTGAAGGCAGAAGGCGAAAAGCAGTCCGTGGTGCTGCAGGCCGAGGGCCGCCGCGAGGCCGCTTTCAAGGATGCGGAAGCCCGCGAGCGCTCGGCGGAAGCTGAAGCCAAGGCCACGGAAATGGTCAGCAATGCCATATCCGCCGGCAATGTTCAGGCCATCAATTATTTCGTCGCCAACAATTACATCAAGGCGCTGGAAGCCATTGCCAAATCGCCCAATCAGAAAATCCTGATGATGCCGCTTGATGCCACGTCGATGATGGGCTCAATCGCCGGGATCGCTGAAATCGCCCGCGAGGCCTTTGGCGGCAGCGCCGCCGCCGTTCCGCGCAAAACCGGATCAAGCGTTCCGGATGTGAATTCGAGGAGCTGACAATGGGCGACTTTGTGCCACTGCTGGGTGACTGGGTTTGGTGGGTTGTGGCAGGTGTGCTGCTGCTGCTGGAGCTTGTGGCGCCGGGCGTGTTCTTCATCTGGCTGGCGGCCGCAGCGGCCGCTGTGGGGCTTCTGGATATCGCCTTCAACATGGGCTGGCATGTTGAATTGATCGCCTTTGCCGCGCTGGCGCTGGCGAGCGTGTTTGTCGGCAAGCGCGTGTTGAAGAAGCAGCATGTGCTGGACAGCGACGCGCCCAACCTCAATCAGCGCATGTATGAATATGTCGGGCGAACCTATCCCCTGCACCAGCCCATCATCAATGGCCGTGGCCGGATCAGCATTGACAGCACCCTGTGGGAAATCACCGGACCGGATACGCCGATGGGAACCCAGGTCAAGGTGATCGCGGTTGATGGGCTAAGGCTGAAGGTGGAGCGGGATGCAAATTAAAACCGTTGTGGCGGTCGCGGGGTGGATTATGATCCGCCATTTCGCTCCAGGATCACCTTCAAGGCGGCCCGGAACCCCGGTGCCAGGTCTTGCCTTTCCAGCGCGAAGGCGACATTCGCCGAGAGGAAGCCGATTTTGTCGCCGCAGTCGTAAGTTGTGCCCTGGTATTTGACGCCCCAGAAGGGTTGCCGCGCCATCAGGCGGATCATGGCGTCGGTGATCTGGATTTCCCCGCCAGCACCCGGTTTCTGGTTGGCGATTTCGGCAAAGATTTCGGGCTGGAGAATATAGCGGCCCGAGATGATGAGGTTGGAGGGCGCATCCTCTGGCTTGGGTTTTTCGATCATGGCGTTGATGGCGAAGGAGTTGGCCTTCCAGTCTGCAGCGCCCACCACGCCGTAGCGGCTCACCTGCTCGCGCGGCACTTCCTCCACGGCGATGACATTGCCGCCGCCGCGCTCGTTGTAGGTGTCGATCATTTGTCTGAGGCAACCGGGTTTGGCCTGCATGACCATGTCGGGCAGAAGCAGCGCAAACGGCTCATTGCCGATGATCTCGCGGGCGCACCAGACAGCGTGGCCCAGCCCCAGTGGTTCCTGCTGGCGGGTGAAGCTGGTTTGGCCGGCACCCGGCAAATCCTGTTCGAGCAGGTCCAGATCGGCGGACCTCCCGCGGCTGCGCAAGGTCGCCTCAAGCTCGTATTGCTTGTCGAAATGATCCTCAATGATGGATTTGTTGCGGCCTGTGACAAAGACGAAATGCTCAATCCCGGCCTCGCGGGCCTCATCGACGGCCAATTGAATGACCGGCCGGTCCACAACGGTCAGCATTTCCTTGGGCATGGCCTTGGTGGCGGGGAGGAACCGGGTTCCCAGGCCTGCCACAGGGAAAACCGCCTTTGTGATGGGTCGTGCCATAATTTGATCTCGCATCATCGGTAAATTACACGCTACAATAGTTTCGTTGCCAACTGCAAAAAAACACCGAGGTTCCATGCTGAGACGTATTATCGCAATTCTGCTGGTTGTGGCCGCTGGCGTCTCGCCAGCATTCGCCGACAAGAAATTCGAGGCATTTGTCCAGACGCTGTGGCCGCTGGCCAAGCAGGCGGGAGCTTCGCGGGCCTTGTTTGACCGGGCCTTCGCCGGGATCACCGAGCCTGATCCGGTGGTTTTGAAGCTGGCCAACAACCAGCCGGAAGTCACCTCGACGACCTCAGCCTATCTGGAAAAGGCGGTGACGGCCATCCGCATTGAAACCGGCCAGCAGATGAAGGCCGACGAGGCCAGGCTTCTCGCCGCCATCGAGGCCAAATACGGTGTTGACCGGCATATCCTGCTGGGCATCTGGGGCATGGAGTCGAACTTTGGCAAGGACAAGGGATCGATGAAGGTGATGCGTTCGCTGGCCACCCTGATGTATGCGGGCCGCAAGAAGAAGTTCGCCCGCGAACAGATGGTGGCGGCGTTCAAAATCCTGAAAAAAGGTGTGGTCAATCCTGAGACCTTCACCGGTTCCTGGGCCGCCGCCATGGGGCATACGCAGTTCATTCCGACCTCCTATCTTTCCTTTGCCGTTGATTGGACCGGTGACGGGGTGAAAGACATCTGGGGATCAAAGGAGGATGCGCTGGCATCGACCGCCAATTATCTGGCCAAGGCTGGCTGGAAGGCTGACCGGCCCTGGGGCTGGGAGGTGACAGTCCCCAGGAACTTCAACCGGGCGCTGGTCGGGCGGGGCAAATGGCGGCCCGTGGCCGCATGGGTCAAGCTTGGCATTGCGCCTGCCGCCGGGGGCAAATTCTCGAATACCGCGGCAGAGGCCTTTGTCATGGTGCCGCAGGGAATTGACGGGCCGAAGTTTCTGGTGACGCGGAATTTCCTTTCGATCATGGATTACAACCTGTCGCATTCTTACGCCATTGCGGTGGGCCATCTCGGCGACCGCATTGAAGGCGAAAGCCCTATTCTGGCGGCGTGGCCGGATGTTGAATATAATTTGAGCTTCACCCAGCGCGTTGAATTGCAGCGGCGCCTCAGCGGGCTTGGTTTTGAAACCGGTGGCAGCGACGGGCGCTTTGGGGCGCGCACCTATGAGGCGATCATCGCCTATCAGAAAAGCGCAGGCCTGCCGCTCGACGGTGTGCCGAGCGTCAAGCTGCTTGAGCAGATGCGGCGCGGGAGTTGAGCGTTATGCTGGCGCGATTGCTTGCGGGCTTGATGCTGCTGGCGTCAGTTGTGACCTTGGCCCAGGCGCAGGTTGCGGCCCCGGCGGAGCCAATCATCGGGTCGTCCGCCACTGAATTCCTGCCCCCTGTCGTCGACGATAAATTCGAGATTCTGGTGATCGGCGATGCCATCGCTTCCGGCCTGGGCGACGGCCTGGCGCGTAAAGTGGAGCTTGAGCCGGGCTTTGGTGTGACCAACAGGGTCAATGAGCAATCCGGCATCGCCCGGCCCGAAGTCTATGACTGGAAAGCCTCGCTGCCAAAACTCCTTGAGGGCAAGAGCTATGACGCCGTGGTGGTGCTGCTGGGGGCCAACGACCGGCAGATGATCCGCGCCGATGTGTTGCGCTTTGCCTTCAACACCCCGGACTGGATTGTGGCTTACAAGGCGCAAATTGACGGCATTCTGGAAACACTGGCCGCCAGCATTCCAAAAATATACTGGGTAAGCGTTCCACCCATGGCTGATCCTGCCTATGACGAGGCCATGCGGGTGGTGGAGAAACTGCAACATGCGCGGGTTGAAGCCAAGGGCGCGACTTACGTTGACATTCACCCCGGTTTGATTGACGAGGCGGGCAAGTTCATCGAGCAGCGCATCACCGAGGCGGGCAAGACGGTGCGCTTGCGCAACAAGGACGGCGTGCATTTTGCCCGCAATGGCAACAACCTTATCGCCGACACTGTCTTTGCCGCCATCGTAAAAGGCGGCACCGCGGCCCCTGTTGCCACCACCACCAAAGCGCCAGCAATTCCCGAACTGAAGGCCGACTTGCCGATGTTCGGCCAGTTGGATTCAGACGGCCTCGCCACCACCTTCCGCCCTGCTGATCTCGGAGCGGTGGCCCTGGCCAATGCGGCGGGATCAGGCGCAATCGCCGCCGGTTTGGCCGCTTTGCAGTCGCTCTCGCCGCCGGGAAGCAGCGCTGAGAAGCTCTTCGTCGCCGGCGAATCACCACCGCCGCCGCAAGGGCGGGTGGATGACTTCAGTGTGGCGCAATAGCGCGGTCCAAATTGCCACGCCGAGAAGTCGATTTACAGAACAGGTCTGATCGTCGCCTATGTTCTGGGCGTGGACTCAATCGGGATTGTCCGCATCATCCATGCAAAGCGCGACTGCCGAAAGGCGAATGGCCCAGGATCAGCCGGGTCCCGCGCCAACCAGCCGGGGTCAGCGCCCTGGTGAAGCTTGACGCGGGTGAACGGAAAATCGCCGATGTCTCGCCTTGCTCGACGATCTCGCCCGCGTTCATGATGATCACCCGGTCGCAGATATGGCGCACGACTGCGAGCGCTTGTACCAGTCGCTGCGCATCACCACCCAGATTCCCTTCTCAATGGCGCCGTGTTCTTTTTCCCAGGCCTTCACATGATCGACGGTGAGCAGGAAATCCGGATTTTTTCGCACCTGCTTGCTGCAATCAATGACGTTCACGGGGGCGACGAAGTTCTTCACCGGGACCGTGTCGGTGGAGCCATTGGTGTAGTCCATGCCGGAGATCCAGTGGATCGGCGCATCAAAATGCGTGCCCGAATGCTCGCCCAGTTTCAGCCAGTTCCACGCCCAATAGGGGCCGTTCTGGTCATAGTTGGAGATGGGGTGAATTTCGATCTTCGGGGTATTGAGGCCAATTTCGGGTGGCAGCTTGATCAGCGGGGTATCCGGCCCGAGTCGGTGAGCAGCGCTTGCGCCACCTCTGCCAAAGCTGATTTTTTCTTCGCCATGATCCATCTCCCTTTTGCCGGTTTGCTTTTATTGCATTTGCATGTGCGCGTAAGATGTTTGCGGGCAGCCGTCCCGCCCCGACAGCCCGTTCATCGACGTTTCCGCAGGGTGTCCAGACCAGGCATGGCGAATCCGGTTTCGTCAAGGGCGGCCACAAGCGCGCTGGTTTCTGCGGCGTTGAAACCCAGAAGCGGCGGACGGACGATGGCGAAGGAAGGGCATCCGCCATAGGCGCTCGTCGCCGCCTTGAGCGCTGCGATCATCGGGCGCTGCTCGATGATGGCGCGCACCGGGTTGATGGCCTTTTGCAGGGCCTCGGCCTCGGGCGCGCGCCAATTGTCATGGAGCTTGACGAGGGCGGCGGGATTGATATTTGCGCAGGCCGATATACAGCCCGCACCGCCATTGCGCATGGTTTCAAGCAAAAGCTTCTCGCTGGCGCAGAACACCCGAAGAGTTGGAAACGCCTTCATCACGCTACGTGTGAAGGGCATGGCGCCATCGGAATCCTTGAGGCCCACAATGGTGCCGGGATAGCGGGCCATCAGGCGGGAAATGAGGGGCAGGGTGATGGGCACGCCGGTCAATCTGGGGATATGGTAGAGGCAGATTTTCAGGTTGCTGTCGGCAACCCGCTCGATCACCTGGGCGTAGCTTCCGAACAGGCCGTCCTCGGTCAAATTCTTGTAGAAGAAGGGCGGCAGCATCAGCACGGCGGCGGCCTTGGCTTTGATCGCCGCCTTGGTCAGTTCCACGGTGTCAGGAAAGGCGCAAGCGCCGGTGCCGGGCATGAGGCGTGATCCCGGTATTCCGGCGGAGACAAGATTGTCGAGAAGTTCGAGGCGTTCGCCCATGGAAAGAGAATTGGCCTCGGAATTGGTGCCGAGAATGGCGAGGCCCACATTGTTGGACAAAAGCCATTTGCAAAATTCAAGGTGGGCTGCCTTGTCAATCGCCAGGTCACGTTTGAACGGCGTCAAGACCGGGGCAAATACACCGGACAGCGCTTCGTTTGTCATTGCATTTTCCCCAGATTGATGCGTCTTACTGGACTGGAAAAGGGCGACAATCAAATATTTTGTTGAGGAAGCGCAAGATGGAACAAGCCGACGTCGTTGTGATTGGAGCCGGGGTCGTGGGGCTGGCGATTGCCCGGCAGTTTGCGCTTGCTGGCCGCGATGTGGTGGTGCTCGAGTCTGAAGCGGTGATCGGCTCCGGGGTCAGCTCGCGGAGCAGCGAGGTGGTGCATGCGGGGCTTTACTATAGCCAAGGCTCGCTCAAGGCGCGGCTGTGCGTGGCGGGCAAGGTATTGCTGCGCGACTATTGCCTTGAGCATGGCGTGGGCTACCGGCAATGCGGGAAACTCATTGTCGCTGAAAACGCCGCGCAGATGAAATTGCTGGCCGGGATCAAAACCCAGTCCGAGCTCAACGGCGTGTTTGACATGGAGGTGCTCAGCGCGGCGCAGGTTCACGCGCTGGAGCCAGAGCTTGCCTGCGCTGGGGCATTGCTGTCGCCGTCCACCGGGATTGTTGACGCCCACGGCCTCATGCTGGCGCTGCAGGGCGATCTTGAGGCCCATGGCGGGGTCATTGCCTTTCACGCGAGTGTAACCCATGGCCGGGTTGGCAATGGCAAAATTATGGTTGGCACCGCTGACCTTGAACT
>JANOTU010000285.1:0-3943 GCA_031416515.1 Hyphomicrobiales bacterium | reverse complement strand
CAATCGCCATCACGCCGGGCGGCACGCTGGAGAAAATTCTGGGCAAGCGCGAAACCACGATCAATTCAGTCCACCGCCAGGGCATCAAGAAGCTCAGCCCTCGCCTGATCGCCGAAGCGGTGGCCCCGGACGGCGTCATCGAAGCCGTGTCGGTGAAAGGCGCCAAGGCCTTCGCCTTCGGCGCCCAGTGGCACCCAGAATACAAGGCGGCGAACAATCCTGATTCAGTGAAACTTTTTTCAGCCTTTGGCGATGCGGTCCGAAACTACGCCGGGATGCGCCACGTGCCATCACGCAAAATCGCGTAATAGCAAGCGTCATAAGCGCCAATCTTTCTTCCTTCCCCCCTTGCGGGGCTAAGGCATGCACACATCTTTTTGGTATGCGCGCAGACAGGCGCCTGTCCTTTTTCCCCTCGCCCTTGGGAGAGGGAGGGGCCCATTGCCCTTGCAATGGGAGGGTGAGGGGACACAGGCCATGGTTAATTGGCTGCGGTGCCCCCTCATCTTCCCGTCGCAAAGAAAGGGCGACGGGCCCCTTCTTCTCCCAAGGGAGAAGAAAAGAAGGCAAGTCAAGCCCGCAAAAAATGTGTGACCCCCTTAGCTTGCGGGGGAAGGAAGAAAGATGAGTTATGATCTTTATCAAATCAGCGCCGCCAACTCGGACAAGTTTGCGATTGTGGCGCTGGGCTTTCCGGGCAGGCGCTCGTCTTTCAGACCAAAGCGGTCCACGCGCACCGCCTGAAAGCCGAATTGCGCGGCGCCTTGCGTGTCCCAGGTGTTGGCGGAAACAAAGCAGATGGACGGCGCATCGTGGATTTGCAGCTTCTGCATGGCGAGACGGTAAACCCGGCGGCTGGGCTTGTAGATGCCGACATCCTCAACACTGATCACCATGTCGATCAGCTTTTCAAGCGCAGCGGAGCGAACGGCGCTTTCCAGCATCGACGGGCTGCCGTTGGAAAGAATGGCAATGCGGAAATGGCGCGCTTTCAGGGCCTGCAAGGCGCCGGCCACATCTGGATAGGCTTCGAGCTTGAGAAAGAGCGCCATCAGCTCGTCTTTCAGGCCCGGCTCATCGATTTTGTGAAATTCCAGCACATAGTCGAGCGCATCGCTGGTCACATGCCAGAAATCGACGTGAACGCCCATGAGGCTGCGGAGCCAGGTGTATTCAAGCTGCTTGGCGCGCCACAGTTGGGATATCGCGTCCGCCTTCGGTCCAAGCTCGACGGCGAGCTTGCGCACCGGGCTGTGCACATCGAACAGCGTGCCGTAAGCGTCAAACACACAAGCCTTCACCCCCTCGAGCATTGCCATTCCGGTTCTCCTGAGCCACTATGCTAGCCGCAATCGGGAAAATCGCAAATGCCCCATGACGGCCATGATCACTCCGAACTCTCCCCCATAGCGCTCCGCGTCAAAGCGCTGGAATCGCTGCTGGTGGAAAAGGGCTATGTCGATCCCGCCGCCCTTGATGCGCTGATCGACACCTACGAGAACAAAATCGGCCCGCGCAACGGAGCGCGTGTGGTGGCGAAGGCGTGGACTGATCCCGCTTATGCTGATTGGCTGAAGCGCGATGCGACGGCAGCCATTGAGTCCGCGGGCTTCAGCGGGCGTCAGGGCGAGCATATGGTGGCGCTGTTCAACACGGCCCAGCTCCACAACATGCTCGTCTGCACGTTGTGTTCCTGCTATCCGTGGCCAGTGCTTGGCCTGCCGCCGGTCTGGTATAAATCCATGCCCTACCGCTCACGCGCGGTGATTGATCCCCGCAGTGTGCTGGGCGATTTCGGTGTGACGCTGCCGGAAGGTGTTGCGGTGAGTGTGTGGGATTCAACCGCCGAGATTCGTTATCTTGTCATCCCCATGCGCCCAGCAGGCACAGATGGCTGGAGCGAAGAACGGCTCGCAGAACTCGTCACCCGCGACTCGATGATCGGCACTGGCTTTCCGAGGACGCCCGCATGAACGGCCCGCAGGACATGGGCGGCGCCACAAGTTTTGGCCCGGTGGTGCCGGAGCCGGAAAAGCCGGTCTTTCATTCCGAATGGGAGGCCCGCGTCCTTGCTCTTACCCTCGCCATGGGGGCCACCGGCACCTGGAACATCGACACCTCGCGCCATGCCCGCGAAAGACTGCCGCCCATCACCTATTGGTCAAAGAGCTATTATGAAATCTGGTTCGAGGGGCTGAACACGCTGCTCAAGGAACATGGACTTGTGCCCGAGTCGAGGCCGGTGAAGCGCGTTTTGAAAGCGGAGATGGTGCCCGCCGTGCTCGCCAGGGGTGCCGCTTCAAACCGGCCATCCGCCGCCGCGGCCCGCTTCAAGATCGGCGACCGCGTCCGCGCCCGCAACATCAATCCCAGAGGCCACACCCGCAGCCCGCGCTACGCCCGAGGCAGACTTGGTGAGATCGTCACGGTCCACGGCGCGCATGTTTTCCCCGATTCATCCGCGCACGGACGAGGTGATGATCCGCAGTGGCTTTACAACGTGCGCTTTTCAGCGCGCGAGCTTTGGGGCAGCGACTGCAACGACTGCGTCCACATCGACCTCTGGGAGCCCTATCTTGAAGCCGCCTGAGGTTTTCAACGAACCCTGGGAGGCGCAGGCCTTCGCCATGGCGGTGAAGCTCAATGAAGCGGGCCATTTCACCTGGAGCGAGTGGGCGCAAATGCTGGGCGCTGAAATCGCCGCCAACCCGAATGGGCATTACTATGAGAACTGGCTCAGCGCCCTGGAGAAACTGGTGGAGCGCAAGGGCCTGATGAATGGGCCAGAGCGTCTTGCCCGCATTGCGGCATGGGACCGCGCGGCACACGCCACAGCGCACGGCCAGCCTATCCGATTGTCGACAGCCACGGAAACTGCTCGATAAGCCAGTAGGCCATTTCCTGCATGGCGCCGGTGAGGAACATCACACCCGTCAACACCAGCAATACACCCATGATCCGCTCCACGGTGAGCATGTGATGGCGAAAGCGTTGCAGGAATCCCAGAAAAGTTCCAACTCCCGCTGCAGCCAGCAAAAACGGAATGCCGAGTCCGGCTGAATAGATGGCAAGCAGGCCAGCGCCCCGCGTCAAATCCTGTTCGCTTGCAGCAATGGTCAGAATGGTCGCCAGCACCGGGCCGATGCACGGCGTCCAGCCAAAGGCGAATGCCAGCCCCACCGCATATGCGCCAAGCAGCCCCGCAGGCCGCGTCTCAGTTTGATAGCGCGCCTCGCGGGCGAGGAAGCTGAACTTGAACACGCCCAGAAAATTCAAGCCCATGATGATGATGAACACACCAGCGATCTGCGATAGCAATGTGAGGTGGCTTCGCAGCAACTGCCCGATGACCGAGGCTCCGGCGCCAAGCGCTATGAATACCGTCGAAAACCCCAGCACAAACATGAGCGCCGCCAGCATGGCGCGCCGCCGCTGCAGGGCCACTTCTGATCCAGGCCTTGCCAGCTCATCCAGCGAGGCCCCAGTGATAAAACACAAATAGGGCGGCACCAGCGGCAACACGCAAGGGCTGAGAAAACTGATGACGCCAGCGAGAAGGGCAGCGCCGATTGAGACTTGCAATTCCATGGGCCTTCCTTGACAGTGAATGCCTATTCGTTCAACTCACATAAGCGTTTGTCTTGACGCCACACCAAATATGTAATATTATAACATTACATAAATATCAAAACTGGCTCCTGTTCGGTATGTCTAGCGTGTTGAATGATCAATTGACTCAATCTGCCCCCGACCACACTGCGCTCCCCACTCTCCGTCACCCCAGCGAAGGCTGGGGTCCAGCTAACTGTTTGACCAGCATCACCAATTCCAACAAAAGGAGACCCCCAACAATAAGTGCTACGTTTCTGCCGGTTGGACGCCAAGAAGTACCTGCTTCCTCGTATCGCGGGCTTCTAGCCCGCTCTTGTTCAAGGGCGGGCTG
>JANOTU010000284.1:0-5353 GCA_031416515.1 Hyphomicrobiales bacterium | reverse complement strand
AATGTATCGCTGTCAATGAAACTCAGTGTAATGAGCCACCGGCCATTGTCGCTGAGAACAGTTTCTTCAAGACGCATGCTTTTCGCCTGGAAAAGCTCTTCAAATTTGTTCACATAATCCATGGCGACTTCGACCGCGCCTTTGACGTTGAGATTCATGCTGTTCATCGTAGCCTCCAATTCAGAATTTAGGAAGTTTAGATGCAATCTGCAAACCCTATTCCAGATTCTCCGGCCCGAACGAATCTGGCAGCAGCGCGTCGAGGGTGAAGCTGCGCTGAATTGTGCCGTCTTCGCGGCAGCAGTGGATTTTCGCGTCGCCGCTTGCGAATTCGCGGATTTTTTGGCGGCAGCCGCCGCAGGGGGTGCAGAGCATGCCGCCGGTGCCGATGACGGCGATTTCCATGATTTTCCGGGCACCAGAGAGGATCAGGGCCGAAATGGCGGAAGGTTCCGCGCACCAGCCTTGCGGATAGGCGGCGTTTTCGATGTTGCAGCCGGAATGAATATGTCCGTGCTCGTCGCGCATCGCGGCACCCACAAGGAATTTGGAATAGGGCGCATGGGCCTTGAGGCGAGCGGCGCGGGCGGCTTCGATCAAATCGCGTGGCATCATCTGTCCTTCACATATGGAATGCCGCTGGCGCGTGGCGGCACGGATTTGCCGATGAAGCCTGCGAGCAACACCACCGTCATCACATAGGGCAGCATGTTGATGAATTGCACGGGGATTTGGATGCCGAGAAGCGCCTTGCCTTGCAGGAACGTGCCGCTGGCCTGGAGAAAGCCAAAGAGCAGGCAGGCGCCAAGGGCTGGCCAGGCCCGCCAATTCGCGAAGATCAAGGCGGCGAGCGCCATGAAACCGGTGCCGGCGGTGATGTCGCGCACGAAGCTTGATGACAGCGATGTCGAGATGAAAGAGCCAGCGATACCGCACAAGACGCCGGCGATGATCACCGCCATATAGCGCAGCCGCGCCACCGAAATGCCCGCCGTATCGACCGCGTGTGGATTTTCGCCGACCGCGCGCAACCGCAAGCCAAAGCGCGTTCGCGCCAGCGCCCAGGCGGTGAGCGGCACCAGGAGGAACGCGGCATAGGTCAGAATGGAATGCGCAAACAATATCTTCAAGATGATGCCGATGACGGGCAGATCGGCAGTTGCTGGAAACTCCATGGGCAGGAAACGGCCAGCTGCGGGGAGTGCCGGGGTGCGCC
Organism: Hyphomicrobiales bacterium; assembly: GCA_031416515.1. Classification (GTDB taxonomy): domain Bacteria; phylum Pseudomonadota; class Alphaproteobacteria; order Rhizobiales; family Aestuariivirgaceae; genus Aestuariivirga. The sequence continues at coordinate 4,137 of JANOTU010000284.1, read as the reverse complement.
CGCCTTCCCCGAACAATTCATTGCCAAGCACGATGGCAAGGCCTGCGGCCAGCATATTGATGGCAACGCCTGAGACCACTTGATTGCCGCGCTGGTTGATGGCGGCATAGCCATGAACCAGCGCGAAGCCGACCGAGGTGACAATGGCGAAACCCAAGCCGATCCAGGCCGAGCCATAGATAGCGGAGGCCGCGGCAGCACTGAAGGCGGCGGCGAGCATCTTGCCCTCAAGGCCAATGTCGACAATGCCAGAGCGCTCCGACCACAGGCCTGCGAGACAGGCGAGGATCAGCGGCACCGTGTAGCGGATGGTGGAGGCGAGGATTTCCACATAAAGATCCATGCTCAATCCTCCGGCCTGAAGAAAAGCACCGCGAGCCACGGGCGGAAGGCGTATTCAAGCGCTCCCATGAAAAGAATCACCAGACCCTGGATCACCACGATCATGTCGCGGTTGATCTCCGGCTTGGCGAAGGAAAGTTCGGTTCCGCCCTGATAAAGCAGGCCAAACAGCATGGCGGAAAACACGATGCCAAGGGGATGAGACCGCCCCATGAGTGCGACCGCGATGCCAACAAAACCCGCACCCTGGACAAAGCCCAGCAGCAGGCGGTGCTGCGCGCCGAGAATTTCATTTGCCACCATGAGGCCCGCCAATGCGCCGGAGATCGCCATGGTCATGACGATGATGCGGTCCGGCTTTATCCCTGCATAAACTGCTGCGTCGATGTTGGCGCCCACGGCGCGGATTTCATAGCCGATCTTGGTGCGCCACAGGAGGTACCAGATCACAAAAGCGGCGGCGAAGGCGAGAAAGACGCTGAAATTGAGCGGCGTCGATGGCAAACGCATATCAAAGAACACCCGCGCCACTTCGCGGAAGCTCATGATATAGGCGCCGGTGATCTCGCGGCTCTCCACCGCCATTTTGCCGACGGGCCGGAACCAGTAGTTGATGATGTAGCCCATCAGGCTGAGCGCGATATAATTGAACATGATGGTGGTGATGACGATATGGCTGCCGCGTTTGACTTGCAGCAGGCCCGGAACCCAGGCCCAGAAGGCCCCGACCGCCATGGCGGCCAGAATGGCGAGTGGAATAACGATGGGCCAGGGCAGAAACTCCAAGCCCAATCCCACTGCCGCCGCACCGGCACCCGCCACATAGGCCTGCCCCTCGCCGCCAATGTTGAAGAGACCGGCATGAAAAGCGATTGCCACTGCAAGGCCGGTGAAAATGAAATTCGTCGCATAGTAGAGCAGATATCCCCAGCCCTTGACCGACCCGACTGCGCCCTTGAGCATGATCCACATCGACTCAAGGGGGCTTTCGCCGAGGATCAAGACAACGAGGCCGGAAACCAGCAGTGCCACAGTCAGATTGAGCAACGGGATGAGGGCGACATCAACCCAGGCCGGAAGCTCGCCGTTCTTGGCTGCCATCAGGCGGCATCCTTCACGACACCGGCCATCAGCAGGCCGAGCTCGCGCTCATCGGCGTCTGCTCTCCGCTCGCCCATGATACGGCCGGAGAACATCACCAGAATGCGGTCTGAGAGTGAGCGAATTTCGTCGAGTTCAACAGAGACCAGCAAAATGGCCTTGCCCTGATCACGCAGTGCGATGAGGCGCTTGTGGATGAATTCGACGGCCCCGATGTCAACGCCGCGGGTGGGCTGGCCAACAATCAGCAGATCAGGATCGCGGCTGATCTCGCGGGCCAGAATGATTTTCTGCTGGTTGCCGCCGGAGAACTTGGCGCTTCTGAGATAGGGATCGGCGGGGCGCACGTCGAAGCTTGCCATCTCCGCCTTGCAGCGCTTCACCACAGCGTCACGGTCGAGGCGAAAGCCCTTGCCCAGAGATTGATCATGGTGCCAGCCGAGAATACTCGACTCGGAAGCATCGAAAGAGGCCACAAGGCCCCGGTGCTGGCGATCTTCCGGCACATGGGCAATGCCCACTTCGCGCAAATGCCGGGGATCGCCAAGCTGGCCGACACTTTTGCCTTCAAAAATAATCTGGCCAGAGGCTGGCCTGGTGATGCCGGCGATGACATCAAGGAGTTCTGACTGGCCATTGCCTGATACCCCGGCAATGCCAACGATCTCACCCTTGCGCACCGTGAAAGAGACATTGTCAACGCGGGGCGTCCCCTTGCGGTCGGCCCACGTGACATTCCTCACATCAAGCACCACTTCGCCGGGATGGGCGGTGCCTTTTTGCGCCTGTAAAAGCACACGGCGGCCCACCATCAATTCAGCAAGTTCCTCAACCGAGGTGGCGCTGGTTTCGCGCGTTGCCACCAATTCCCCCCGGCGCATCACCGAGACATGGTCGGTCACCGCCATGATCTCACGGAGTTTATGGGTAATGAAGATAACGGTCTTGCCCTGATCCCTCAGTGTGCGGAGAATGCGGAACAGGTGATCCGCCTCGTCCGGCGTCAAGACCCCGGTTGGCTCGTCGAGAATGAGCACGTCCGCGCCCTTGAACAAGGCTTTGAGGATCTCAACGCGCTGCTGCAGGCCAACCGGCAATGCGCCGACAATGGCGCCGGGATCAACATCCATCTCATACTCATGGGCGAGGCGGGTGAGCTCGGTGCGGGCCTTGGCGAGGGCGGGGCCAATAAGGGCGCCGCCTTCCGCGCCAAGCACGACATTCTCCAGGACCGTGAACGGCTCCACCAGCATGAAATGCTGATGCACCATGCCAATGCCGTGGGCTATGGCGCCTGAGGATGATTTGATGCGGGTTGTCTCGCCCCGGACTTTGATCTCGCCCTTGTCAGCAGAATAAAAGCCAAAGAGGATTGACATGAGCGTGGATTTACCCGCGCCATTCTCGCCAATGATGCCGTGGATTGACCCTTGCGCAATCGCAAGACTCACATCCTTGTTGGCGTGAACCGAGCCAAAGCGCTTGTCAATGCCGATGAGTTCAATGGCGGGAGTCATGCGTATTCCCTATGATGCCCTCCTATTTCTGCTCCCCATGGCGGAGAGACTGATGGCAAGAGCCCTCATCCGCCCTGTCGGGCACCTTCTCCCATTTGCGAAGGCGCAAACGGGAGAAGGCACTCAATGTTGATGGCCTTCGCCCGTGGCTCTTGGGCCATGGGAGAAGGTGGCCGAAGGCCGGATGAGGGCCCTGTGTGAGAGGATGATTAACTCACTCCACCGGGCATTTGTTGTCGGACATGTAGTCATGCACCTTGAGGGCGCCGCTGATGATGTCGGCCCTGGCCTTCTCAACGGCGGTTGACATCTCGGCGCTGACCAGCGCCTTGTTGTGCGCGTCCACGGCATAACCAACGCCGTCCTGGGCCACGCCGAGGGCTTCAATGCCTGCTTTGAAAGTGCCGTCCTTGCCGGTTTTCATCACGTTGTAGACCGCCACATCAACGCGTTTCAGCATCGAGGTGAGCACCTTGCCAGGATGGAGATAGTTCTGGTTGGCATCAACACCGATGGACAGAGCACCACCATCAGCAGCAGCCTGCAATACGCCAAGGCCGGTGGCGCCGGCTGCGGCGTAGACCACATCCGCACCCTGGGCCATCTGGCCCTTGGTGATTTCGCCGCCCTTCACCGGATCATTCCAGGCAGCCCCGGTATCGCCGGTCATGTTCTGGAACACCGTGGCATCAGCCTTCACGGCTTTCACACCTTGCACATACCCACAGGCGAATTTGCGAATGAGCGGAATATCCATTCCGCCCACAAAGCCAACCTTGCCGGTTTTGGACGCCATCGCCGCCATCATGCCGACGAGAGAGGAGCCTTCGTGCTCGTTGAACACAATTGATTTCACGTTTGGCAGATCAACCACCATGTCAATGATGGCGAATTTCAGATCGGGGTATTCCTTGGCGACCTTCTCCAGAGCCGAGGCTTGCGCAAAGCCTGCGGCGATGATCGGGCTGTAGCCTTGGTCAGCAAAATTGCGGATGGCTTGTTCGCGCTGGGCTTCATTGGCGATTTCAAATTCACCGTAGGCGATGCCAGATTCAGTCTTGAACTTCTCCGAGCCATTATACATGCTCTCGTTGAAGGACTTGTCGAACTTGCCGCCGATATCAAATACGATCGCTGGCTTGTCGTCGGCCGCCAGCGCGCTCACAGCCATCATGGC
>JANOTU010000283.1:0-4705 GCA_031416515.1 Hyphomicrobiales bacterium | reverse complement strand
CCGTAATATACGCCTTCCTTGGTGGCAAGGAACCAGTCTTCATTCAAACGCCCCGGAACCGCGTCGATCTTGAGACCAAAGGACTGCACCGTCCAGGCATGGATAATGCCTTCGGGATCAGAGGTGACAATCAGCTTCACCTTCTTGTTTACCGGCACCACCACGGGAACGTCCGTCGCGAAAAGCCATGGCGAGCCGTCTTTCCTGGCCTCTTCCTCGGTCTTCAAATAGGCCGTGAAGCTCACCTTGGCTGTCTTGTCTTCATTGAGGCCGAGATCAGGATACTCATAAGTCCAGTTCCAGCTCGGATTGCCGATCACCTTGATGGTCATGGCGGCGTCGGTTGGAATGTCGCGCTGCAGATAAAGCAGGCGGAACGAGGGAATGGCGATGATCACCAGAATGATGATGGGAATGACCGTCCACAGCACTTCCACAGTGGTGTTGTGCGTGGTCCTGGAGGGCACCGGATTGGCCTTGTGGTTGAATTTCACCACCACATAAATCATCAACGCCAACACAAACAGCGTGATCACGGTGATGATCGGCATCAAAATGACATTGTGCAGAAAGTGAATGCCGTCCGCCACGGGGGTGACCGATTCCTGCAAGGTCATCTGCCAATTTTCGGCATGGCCATTGGCTGCCCATGCGGCTGGCCCAAGGTTTGCACCCATGAACGCAGCCGAGCCTGCAAGCTTCTTCATTGTCGCCCTTTCAAACATAATCCAGCGCCGAGTGTGAACCACATTCGCGGGCTTACCGCAACGTTTGCGGGCGCGGCAAAACGTCATTGGCCAAAGGCCTGGGAATCAACCGGAATTCCGCCCCAATTGCCCCTGAAACCAGTTGTCTGTTAACCACGGCAGCGCTAAGAGCCGGTGTCATCCCTATTAGAAGGTAGCTTCCGTGCGAATCACTCAATCATTCTTCCGGCTGTTCGCAGCCACACTCCTCGGCCTGACTGTCACGGTTGCGAGCCTTGATGCGGCCTTCGCCCAAACCCAGAAGCCAACGCCCAAACAGTTTGGACCCCGCGCCAACAAGGGCGCCAAGCCCGGCGCTGCGCCTGCAGCGCCCGCAGCCGAGACCGTGGCCACCCACGGCGCCTGGGCTATCCAGTGCGAAACCGCCAAGAAGGGCGCTGTCGCCGAAGGCCAGACCGAAGGCCAGCGCCAATGCGGCATGGTGCAGGGCGCCAAGAACGAGAAAAACCCGCGCGCCGCTTTGACGCTCGTGCTGGTCAGCACCAGGCAGGCCGACAAGAACGTCATCATGATGCGCGTCATGGCCCCCATCGGCGTGTTCCTGCCCACCGGCGTCGCCCTTGAAATTGACGGCGCAGCGGTCGGCCGTGTGCCCTTCACCCGCTGCATGCCGCAAATCTGCATGGCCTTCGCCGAAGCCTCGCCTGAAACCCTGGCCAAGATGAAAAAAGGCACCGAAGCCAATTTCATCATCTACGAAGCCCCAGGCCTGGGCCTGCCGATGAAAATGTCCCTGAAAGGCTTCGCCGCCGGGTTGGACGCCCTGGGCAAGCTGTAATCTTCTGTTCATTTCCTTCCCCCCTCGCAGGGGAAGGTGGATCGCGCCCCCTTCCTTTCTTGGGCGCGAGACGGATGAGGGGGCGGTTCAGCGAGTCCAGACGCCAGCGTACCGCGCCACCTTCTCCCGCAAGGGGAGAAGGGCAAAATGATCAACGCTGGCACAACCCCTCGGCCTCGCCTATTTAAGGCCTGATTCCCTTTTGAAAGGCCGCACCCTTGTCCTCACAACTCTCCCTCCTCGACAATTCCGATCTCAGCCGCGAACAGGCCCTGGCCATTGTCTCTGATACCTTGGGCAAGGCCGATGATGGCGAGCTATTTCTTGAAAAGCGTGCCAGCGAAGCCATCGTTTATGATGACGGCAAGCTCAAATCCGCCAGTTTTGATGAATCGCAGGGCTTTGGCCTGCGCGCCGTGCAGGGCGAAACCGCCGCATACGCCCATGCCACGGAGTTCTCCGTGAACGCCCTGAAACGCGCCGCCGCCGTCTGCGCCACAGTCACCGGCGGCGGCACCGTGTCGCTCTCGCCCGCCCGCAGCAACACAAAGCTTTATGCCGACAGCAATCCCGCCGCAGCGCTTGCCTTCACCCAGAAAATCGACCTCCTGCAAAAGGCCGATGCCTATGCGCGCGGCCTCGATACCCGTGTGGAGCAGGTCTCGGTGTCGCTTGCCGCCGACTGGCAATCAATCGAGATCATCCGCGCCGATGGCAGCACCTACCGCGATGTCCGCCCGCTGGTGCGCTTCAACATTTCTGTCACCTCCGGCAACGGCCAAACCCAGGGCCAGGGTTCCCACGGCTTTGGCGGACGCGGCGACCCCCTCACCTATTTCACCGAAGACGCCTGGCAGGCAGCCGCCCGCGAGGCCTTGCGCCAATCGCTTGTCTCGCTTGAAGCCAAACCCGCACCCGCTGGCGAAATGGACGTGCTGCTCGGCCCCGGCTGGCCCGGCATTCTTCTGCATGAAGCCATCGGCCACGGCCTTGAGGGCGATTTCAACCGCAAGAAGACCTCAGCTTTCGCTGGCCTCATGGGCCAACGCATCGCCGCTAAAGGCATCACCGTCGTCGATGACGGCACCCTTCCCAACTGCCGCGGCTCGATCTCCATCGATGATGAAGGCACCGCGCCCAACTGCACCATCCTCATCGAAGACGGCATCCTCGTGGGGCTGATGCAAGACCGGCTCAATGCGCGTCTTATGGGGGTCGCCCCCACCGGCAATGGCAGGCGTCAATCCTTCGCCCACGCCCCCATGCCGCGCATGACCAACACCTATATGCTCAACGGCGACAAGCACCCGGAAGAAATCCAGCGCTCGATCAAGCGCGGCCTCTACGCCAAATCCTTCGGCGGCGGCCAGGTGGACATCACCTCGGGAAAATTCGTCTTTTCCTGCACCGAGGCCTATCTCATCGAGGACGGCAAGATCACCACCCCGGTAAAAGGCGCCACCCTGATCGGCGCCGGCGCTGAAGCTTTGACCCGCATCTCCATGGTCGGCAACGACATGGCGCTCGACCCCGGCATCGGCACCTGCGGCAAACAAGGCCAGGGCGTTCCCGTAGGCGTGGGCCAGCCGACCCTGCGCATTGACCGGTTGACGGTGGGCGGCACGGCGGCCTGACAACCCGGCGATCATTTGCTATGGAGTAAAAAATCCACTTGTTCTGAAAGGAACCGCAAATGAATTCCACGGCTCTCCGCGAAGTTCTACGCAGCGCTGAAAACTGGTCGGCGGAAGATCAGGAGGAGTTGGTTCGCGCGGCGCAGTATATTGAACAGCGCAAGAAAAAAGGATTTGACCTCACCGCCGATGACTGGAAAATCATTGAGGCAAGGCTGGAGGCGGCAAGGCTTGGCGGGATCGCCAGCGATGATGAAGTGGCGGCAGTGTTCGGCAAGCACCGCGCGGCATGAAGGTCAAGTTCAACCGTGGCGCGCTGGCGGATATTGAAGAGATCACCACTTACATCGCACAGCGCAATCCAAAGGCCGCTGCTGCTTTGTTGGCGCGTTTCGAGGCCGCGACCAAGCTCATAAGCCGAATGCCCAAGATTGGGGTGCGAACCGAACGGGCCAATCTCCGGAAACTTGTTGTAGGCTCTTATCTGATCATTTATGAGATCGCCTCCGCCGAAGTCGTTGTCCATTACGTCCGCCATGGAGCCAGGCAACGGCCTTGGGAGAGCGAAGCCTGATGCAGCCACGCTTTGTCACTGGCTCGGCCATGCGCCATGCGATTATCATGCTGCTCGGCGCCTGCGGCAAACAGGACCAGGGCGTTCCCGCAGATGTGGGCCAGCCGACCCTGCGCATCGACCGGCTGACAGGGGGCGGCACGGCGGCTTGAAGCCACCTGTAAACCAGACTATATTTCCAATCAGTCGAACATTCAGGTTGAATTCCATGATTACCATTGGTGCCTTTGAGGCCAAGACCCATCTGTCATCTCTCCTCGACAAAGTTCAGGCCGGCGAAGAGATTGTCATCACCCGCCATGGCAAACCCGTTGCCAGAATGGTTCCTGAAGCAGCTGTTGCGAACGACGAGCTTGATGATGTTGTCCGCGAACTCAGGGCGCTGCGCAAGCACACCACGCTTGGCGGATTATCGATCATGGAATTGCGCGATGAAGGGCGCAAGTAATCGTTATCGACGCCTGCATCACCATGGCCTGGTGCTTCAATGATGAAGCGACGGCCAAAAGCGAAGCCCTGCTCGAACAGGTCCGCAGGGATGGAGCATGGGTTCCCGGCCTGTGGCGGCTTGAGGTGGCCAACGTCCTGCGGCAGGCGGAAAGGCGCAGCCGCATCAGCCAGAGCGATTGCTCACGCCGCCTTGAACTGCTGTCGAAACTGCCTGTTTCGGTCGATCCCGAAACCAATAGACATGCCTTCGGCGGCATCATGGCCTTGGCGCGCACCCACACCCTGACAGTCTATGACGCCGCCTACCTCGAACTTGCCATCCGCCTCGGCCTGCCACTGGCCAGCAGCGACAAAGCCTTGCTGGCTGCGGCGCGCAAATGCGCAGTCGAAGTGGTTGATTGCTGAATCGCCTCACCCGGTCACAGATTAATTTGGCGTTGTATGCTCATCCACGCCACAGGCCATAATTTGGGGTAAACAAGGTCCTGCCACGGACATACCA
>JANOTU010000282.1:0-1846 GCA_031416515.1 Hyphomicrobiales bacterium | reverse complement strand
ATCAGCGAGCCCAGATGAATGGGGATATCCTGCCCCTGCAAAATCATCTCCGGCCTGGCGTTGAACAGGGCGGTTGAATAATCATGCGCCAGATTGAACACCGAGGAGCGCGCGGTTTTTTCCAGCGTCAGCGTCATCTCGCGCTGCGTGGTTTCAAGCACGCCGCGCACAACGGACAGGGTGATGGGGTCGACTTTGGATGTGGGCTTCATGACTGTCCTCGCTCAAGTTCGGGGAAGCTACACTGACGGTGAGCTTGAGGTCCAGCGGTTTCGCGGCGCAAAGCTGTGCCTGCTGTGGTCCCGACGATCGGGGACCGGATGAAAAAGAACGGTCGCGTGGGCGCTTGGCCTTTCGCAACCCAAATCCCTGAACTCCCGGAAGCCGCCAGACGATACCGCCATGTTCGCCAAGACGGCAAAGATCGAGCATGTGTGGAGCTCTGAGGAGGTGTAAAAAAATCAGATTTAATTGTCAAAGAGCGTTGGGCGTGGCTGCGCCCTTGGTGAAAACGGTTATTCCGTTTTCGGAGTAGAGTAACGAAGGGCAGCGCTTCAGCTGGTGTCGGGCCGCATCGCGTCAAAGGCAAGGCCGTGGCATTCGGTGAGCACGTGGTCGACTTCGTGAACCGGCTTCTTGCGATGGCCGGGCGGAGGGCCGGGCCGGAGCGGCGACCGGAACTTGGGATTTGGCGCTTTCTCCTGCCTCAGCCGCCAGCGGGCAAGACGCCTGGCCTGGCGCGGCAGATCACCGAGTGCGAGCTTGAGGGCCTGGAGCCTGCGGCTGAGGCGTTTGGCACCCACAAGCCCATCGGGCGGCGACGGATCAGGCTCGGGCGGGCGCGCTGACCATTGGGACCCCACCCACGAATTGCCGTCAAAGAAATGAATGCGCGGGGGCTTACCCTTGATTTTTTTCTGGCCCGGGGCTGTGAAGTTCTTGCGCGGATCGAAGAGCTGGAACGGCACGGAGGGAGGCTTGCTTCCGCCGCCCTTGGTGATGGGCCCCACGGGTGCCGGCCGCGAAGGAGCCAGCTTCACCACAAGACCGCGCGCGGCAATGACGATCAAGCGCCGCACGGCCGATTCAGCAGGCCGGAGAACGCGCAGCACGGCACTGTGGAGGGACTGCGAAATCCGCGAAACCGTGGCATCGCCCGCAAGCTCCAGCATGGCGAACAGGGCTGCAACGATGGCATTGAGCGCCTCGGCGTTGCGTTCGGTGGCCTTGGCCCAGTCCATGGATCTCCCTCAAAGGAATAAAACGTGAACATAATGTCAATCGAGATGGCTTGTCAAGGGGGGTAAATGCCAAAAACAATCCGGGAGCAGCGGCGACCTCAACTTTGAGGGCTGTCATGCCATTGCCACACCGGGTGACATGCTGCGGAATGACAGGCAGAACCATGCGGGGAAGCCGTGCCATGGGCAGGCATCCAACAAACATTGGAGGTGGTGTAAATTCAGGGTTTTTCGCACCTGTCACCGCAATACCCGCATCACAGGCCAGGTTCGCCCCCCCCCGCCCGTCGCGCTTCGTGCCCTTTCGTGCTTTGGTGGTGAATCATCTTTCTTCACAGGCCAAGACCGCGTTGCCGCACACCCTGTCTGGATGGTTCTTCACGCTGGTCGTCGGGCTGACGTTCGCGATCGGATATCTGTGCTTCTTTGTCAGCGCCAACATGATTGGTGCCGCGCGCGCTTCGCTTCTCAGCACGTCGGAACCCGTCATGATGATCCTATGTGCTGTGGTGCTTTTCGGAGAGGCATTCAGCCCGCTCCAATGGGCTGGCGTGGTCACTGTAATCGCCAGCTTGAGCCTGAGCGAGGCATTCCGTCGGTAAGTG
>JANOTU010000281.1:0-3797 GCA_031416515.1 Hyphomicrobiales bacterium | reverse complement strand
CGAGCGTAGCGAGCCTCGAAGGGCCCTTCGAGGCTCGCGAAGGCGCTCGCACCTCAGGGTGAGGAAGATGAAAAAGGAGCAAGCCCATGCGCTTTTCTGACAATGGCTACTATATCGAGAAATATCTTAAATGCGCCAATTGTGGCATGCTGGTTTATGGCGCAGGCATCAAGCGCGATGGGCTCTATTGCAGTGAATGGTGCATTGAGTGGGCAGCCAGGCGCGCGGCCAATCCGGATTATTTCTCGCTGAAGATCGTCCAGCCCAAGCTCCCCATTGAAGAAGCGCGGGGGCCACGGGGGCCACGGCTTGCGCCGCCTGATCTCGTGATGATGAACATTCTCGATTCGACCATGGTGTCGATCTGCCGCGAGATGGGCATTCTGCTCATGAAGACGTCCTATTCAACCATCTTCAACGAGGGTCTCGATTTCACCTGCGCGCTGGCAGATGCCAAGGGCGACATGATCGCCTGCGCCGAATTCTGCCCCACCATGATCGGCGGCATGCCGCTCCTGATCAAGACCTGCGCCCAGGAAATACCATTCGACACGCTGGTTGAGGGCGACATCATCCTGCACAATGATCCTTACCGCGGCGGCCTGCATTGCCCGGAACACACCTTCTTCAAGCCGTTTTTTGTCGATGGCGACCTGATGGGCTTTGCTGTGTGCATCGGCCATATCGCCGAAATCGGCGGCATGGTGCCGGGCGCTTTCTGCGGCGAGGCCACGGAGATTTTCCACGAAGGCCTGCGTGTGCCGCCGGTGAAAATCAGGAAAGCCGGCAAGGATGTGGAGGAAGTCTGGAAGCTCCTCCTTGCCAACACCCGCACCCCGCGCCAGAATTACGGCGATCTCTCCGCCATGATCGGCTGCGTTGATCTGGGTGTTGACCGCATTGGCGGCATCATCAAGAAATACGGCAAGGCCCTGTTCACCGAGACCTGCGAGGATCTCATGGACTATGCCGAGCGCCGCATGCGCGCTGAACTTGCCGTGTTCCCGGATGGCAAATACAGCTTCTCCGATGTGGTTGAGGATGACGGCATTGAGCGCAAGCCCTACACCGTGGCTATCGACATGTATGTGCAGGGCGACGAGGTGGTGGCCGATTACAACCGCTCATCGAAACAGGCCAAGGGGCCGATCAATGCCACACTCGGCGTGGCCATAGGCGCTGTCTATAACGGCATCCTGCACATCACCGATCCCACCATCCCCAAAAACTCCGGCGCTTTCCGCCCCATCCGCGTGGTGTCGCCGCCGGGCCGCGTGACCAACGTGGATTATCCAGGGCCGCTGGTGGCGGGCAATACCGAGACGCATCCCCGTCTTGCCAACATCACCATTGGCGCCATGGGGGCCTGTGTGCCCGAGCGCGTCATGGCTTCGGAAAGCTGCACCGGCACCAATTTCGTCTTCGGCGGCAATCATCCCGACTATGATGAATATTTCGCGTGCTATGACATCATGTCCGGCGGCTGGGGCGGGCGCTTTGGCCATGACGGCAATGACTGCGTGATCGCCATCAACGGCAATTGCCGTTTCAATCCAACGGAAGTGTTTGAAACCCGCTTTCCCTTCCGCGTCGAGGATTGCGAGATGATCACGGACTCAGGCGGGGCCGGAAAATGGCGCGGCGGCCTCGGCTACCGGCGCACACTGTTGGCCACTTCGGTGCCCATCACTGGCAGCCAGTGCAGCGACCGGCACGAAGTGAAACCGTGGCCCATCTTCGGCGGCGAGCCCGGCGGCAATGGCGGAACGCTGATCCAGAAAGCCGGAACCTCGGAGTGGAAAACCGTGCGCGAACTTTACGGCAAGGTCTCCTCCAGCAAATACGCCAATGTGATCTTCGAGCCCGGCGACCGCGTCAAACTCGCAACGCCCGGCGGCGGCGGCTACGGCGACCCCAGAACGCGGGACAAGGCTGCGGTGGCGGAGGATGTGGCAGAAGGTTATGTTTCAGCGGCGGCAGCGGCACGGAGTTATGGCGCATGAGCGACAGCAAGGGTTTTGCACCAGACGCCGCCATCCGCTGCCGCAGATTCAGGATCGGCTGCATTGGCGCTGGCTTCATCATGGCCGATGTTCATCTTGCAGCCTATGCGGAAGCGGGCTTTCCCGTTGTCGCACTTGCTTCACGCACCCGGTCAAAAGCCGAAGAGGTGGCGACACGCTGGAACATCAAAACCGTGCATGACACGCCCCAAGCCCTGATCGCCGATCCTTCTTACGAGATACTCGACATCGCCTTCCCGCCCGACCAGCAGCCGGGTCTCATCAGGCTGGCGCTGAAGCAGCCACATATCAAGGCCATCCTCGCGCAAAAACCTCTGGCGATGAATTTTGAAATCGCCCGCCAGCTTGAAATCGAAGCCCGCGCCGCCGGCAAAATTCTCTCCGTAAACCAGAACATGCGTTTTGATCAGTCGATGCGGGTCTTGAAGCAAATTCTTGATCGCGGCGATTTGGGAACCCCGGTGCTCGCCACCATCGAGATGCGCGCCATCCCGCATTGGCAGCCCTTCCTTGAAGGTTATGGGCGGCTCACTTTGCTCAACATGTCGATCCACCATCTTGATGTGCTGCGCTGGCTGTTCGGCGACCCCTCAAGCATCACCACCATTGCCCGGCCTGATCCGCGTACGGCCTTTTCGCATTCGGACGGCATCGCCATCTCAACGCTGCGCTTTCCCGGTGGCCTGATCGCTGTTTCCATGGAAGACGTATGGACCGGCCCCGCCAAGGAAGAGGGCGGTTCCGACATTTACATCAAATGGCGCGTGGAAGGCACCGACGGATTGGCCACCGGCACCATTGGCTGGCCCGATTATCCCGCAGGAAGTCCCTCGACTTTGCGTTACGCCGCCAAGTCCACCAAGGGCGAGTGGATCAACCCCACTTGGGATACGCGGTGGTTCCCGCAAGCCTTCAAGGGTGTCATGGAGCAATTGCAATACGCCCTTGATACCGGCACCGAACCTGAACTCAGCATCGCCGACAATGTGAAAACCATGGCGCTGATTGAAGCAGGCTACCGTTCCATCGACCAGAACCGGCCTGTGGCGCTGGCGGAATTCGGCATTTAGCAATCAACCCAAGGAGAAACGAACATGATGCATGTTGGCATTTTCACCGGCTACTACCCCTACGGCCTCAAAGAGACCGCGCAGAAAATCCAGTCGCAGGGCTTCACCACGGTGCAGCTTGATCTGGCCTTCAAGGACATGGACTTATCCACGGCGGCTATCACCAAGCAGAAATGCCACACCATCCGCGACACCTTCCGCGACCACAATCTGCCGATCTGCTGTGTCTCGGGCTACACCAACATCGTCCACCCCGACAAGGCCGAGCGCAAGAAGCGCAATGATCACCTGAAGACATTGCTCCGCCATGCCCGTGATCTGGGCACTCCTTATGTGATTTCCGAAACCGGCACCTTCGCCACCGATTCAGACTGGGTGCATCACCCGAAAAACAAGACCGAGGAAGGCTTTGAGGATTGCGCCAATGTAATCCGCGAGTTGACGCAAGCCGCTTATGATCATGGCGCGGTGTTCCTGCTGGAAACCTATGTCAACAATGTCGTGGGCTCGGTCAATGAGACCTTGCGCATGTTTTCGGAAGTGAATCACGCCTCGCTGGGCCTGCTCATGGACCCCACCAATTATTTCGAGGCCCACAATATCGGCGACATGGACGGCGAACTGAACCGCGTGTTCAACGCGCTTGGCGACAAGATCAAGATCGCCCACGCCAAGGACGTGAAACTCTCCGGCGGCGACACGT
>JANOTU010000280.1:0-1699 GCA_031416515.1 Hyphomicrobiales bacterium | reverse complement strand
CGTATTGTCATCCCAGGCCAAATCGAAAGTTATGACGGCATTGGTCGTGACAGTGGTTGAGGATGTAGCTGTGGCTGTCGTAGAAGTGGTGCTCGCTGGCACGGTAATCGTCTGACTTAGCGTTGCATCAGCGCCACCGTTGTCGTCCCAGTCCCACCTCTCACTGATGACTGCGCCATCCGTTGTGCCGGCCTCGGTCCATCCCGTCGGCGCGGTAGTGCTATCTGCCACACCAAACTGACCACTTGTAATAAAGGTCGTGGCACCTGTCACGACACTTGTCGTCACCGTCTGCCCAGAGTTAAGGTCAACCGTGGCCAGCAGCCCTTCAAACGCCGCCGCATTCAGCGCGCCCGCTTCAACCGCGCCAAAACTGCTTTCGAGCACCCAGTCGCCGCCAAGATTTTCAGCGCCGGTGGCATCAATGGAGGCGCTGATGTCAGCCCCCGTTATCGCCGCCAGCGCCGCCATGGCGTCCTGGCCGCGGGTGCCGCTGGCGAAATCGCAGCCATAGATCAATATGTCGGCGCTTTGCGAAAGCGCCGCCTTGATCACTGCCATTTCATCGGCATGGGCTGCGGCCATGGAGGCGGCGGTGAGTTTGGTTGAGCCCAGATCAAGCGTGCCGGAGCGGCCATGCGAGACAATGTGCAGGGCGGTGACGCCGCTGCGCCCGGCGAGCACTTCCGCCATCTGCTCCACACCATCTCTGGCGGGATCGAGGATAAAGATTTCAACGCCGGGGCCGGCGCTGTCGATGATGCTCTGGTAATCGGCGATGCCGCCATCAATGAACAGAATCTCAGTGGGGGTGGGCGCGAAGCTGCCATCAAAGGCATCCGCCTCCAGGCCCTGATCGGCGCCGCGCATCTGGCCAACGCTGCGCTCATCCGTGGCGGGGCCGACATCAAGCCCGGCGGGCTGGCGCTGCTCCACCCATTTTTGCATGAAGGCATTCAGCGTGTCCTTGAGTCCCGAAACATCAGTCCCGGGCGCGTGGTCGCGCTCAAGGAGACTGCGGAAGGACTCAACGGCTTCGCCCAGTATGGAAGCATCGCCCGACGCGCCCTGCCCCCGGTCTTCAACCCACTGCTCCATCAAGGATTTGATGGTGGTGTCGCGTTCTCCGGCCTGCTGCTCGCGCCAGGACTGCTCGGAATGCCCGCGCAGGGCCGCCAGAAGGCTGACCGAATCATCTGCCCCGGCCTGTGGCTGCGCCTGATCCACCACATCGCGGAATGTATCCACCGCCGTATCCAGCGCTGCCGCATCAAAAAGCACACGCGGTTCCAGGGCCATAAGCCCCTGGGCCATCGGCGATTTAGCCGGTTTTCCGGCGGCCTTGTTCTGCCGCAGCTTCTTGCGGGTAAAATAATTCATAAGCACTCCCTGCCGAATCGTGCGGCCCGATATTCTCGCATTTCGCTTGTCCGAAGCCCTGTCTCCCGAAAGGGCTCCTTCTGCAACCGCATTCCCCTACAGAAGCAAATTGCAACAGATATTTTTAGTATAACCCAACTAAGCTGACATTTCAATGCACGAAACATGAGTTGCCAAGCCCGCACCTGCTTTCACCACACACCTTGTAAACGCAAATCGAACAACAATCAAGAAGTATTAAATTAAAACACGTCAAAAAATACATATAATTGAAACTCGCAATCAGTATATATTGATTCTACCAAAACAATTCACATTT
>JANOTU010000279.1:0-2437 GCA_031416515.1 Hyphomicrobiales bacterium | reverse complement strand
TCAAAATCAATCCGGGGGTCAATCCAGGTGTAGAGGAGGTCGGAGATCAGGCCGATGACCAACCCCACCAGGGTGAACACATAGAGATTGGCGAAGACGATGGGGTAGTCGCGGTCAAGGGCGGCTTTATAAGTGAGATAGCCCAGGCCATCGAGGGAGAAGACGGTTTCGATCAGCAACGCGCCCGTGAAGAAGGCTCCAAGAAAGGCGCCCGGAAAGCCCGAGATCACCAGCAGCATGGCATTGCGGAAGACGTGGCCGTAAAGCACCTGCTTTTCACTGAGGCCCTTGGCGCGCGCCGTGGTCACATATTGCTTCCTGATTTCGTCAAGGAAGGAATTCTTGGTCAGCAGCGTCATGGTGGCAAAGCCGCCGATGCCCATGGCAATGAGCGGCAGCACCAGATGCCAGGCGTAGTCAGCGGCTTTTCCAAAGGCGCTGAGGCTCTCGAAATTATCCGAGGTCAGGCCGCGCAAGGGAAACCAGCTCCAATAGCTGCCGCCGGCAAACAGCACGATCAGCATGATGGCGAGAATGAAACTCGGAATGGCATAGCCCACAATGATGACGCCGGAAGTCCAGACATCAAAGGTGCTGCCGTCATGCACGGCCTTCCTTATGCCCAGGGGAATTGACACCAGATATTGCACCAGCGTGAGCCACAGGCCCAGTGAGATTGAAACCGGCATTTTTTCAATCATCAGCGAGACCACGCTGCGGTCCTTGAAATAGCTCTCGCCGAAATTGAAAGTGGCGTAATTGACGATCATCAGCAGAAAGCGCTCATGCACCGGCTTGTCGAAGCCGAATTGCTTTTCCAGCGATTTGATGAATTCGGGATCCAACCCTTGCGCGCCGCGGTATTTGACCGTGGCCCCGCCGCCGCCAACCAGCGTCGGGTCCTGGGTGCCGCCGCCCGCCTCATTGCCGGTGTTGCCGCTGATGCGTCCCGTCGAATCTGTGCCCGTGCCCTGCATCTTGGCGATAACTTGCTCGACGGGACCGCCGGGCACGAACTGGATCACTGCGAAGGTCATCAGCATGATGCCCAATAGTGTGGGGATCATCAGCAGGATGCGTTTGAGTATGTAAGCGCCCATGAGGGTGAATCAGTTTCCTTTGGCCGGGTCATACCACCAGGTATCGGTGATGCCACGGTCATATTTGGGCTTGGTGGCGGGCCAGCCGAAGCGGTCCCAATGGGCGATCCAGTGGCTGCCCTTGTGCCAGTTGGGCACCCAGAAATGTTCTGCGCGCAAAACCCGGTCGAGGGCGCGGCCGGCGATATCAAGTCTCTCGCGGCTTGTCGCCGCGACAACCTGCTCGATCAGCGCGTCGATCTCAGGGCTGGCGACACCTGAGACGTTGAAACTGCCCGGCGCCTTGGCGGAGGCCGTGCCGAAGTAAATGCGCAAGTCCGTGCCCGGTGTCACACCGGAGGCAAAGCGGCTGGAGATGATGTCATAGTCAAAGCTCTCGCGCCGCGACTGGTATTGCGCTTCGTCGATGACGCGGATCGAGGCGTCAACACCAAGGAGCTTGAGATTTTTGACATAGGGGCCAAGGATGCGCTCAAACACCGGGCTTTCAATCAGGAACTCTGCGGAAAGTGTTTCACCCTTGGCGTTCTTGCCGTTGCTCCAGCCCGCCTGGGCGAGCAGTTCAGAGGCCTGCCGCAACAGCTTGCGGTCCTGGCCGGAGCCATCGCTGATGGGGGCAAGTTCAGGGGGGTCGAACACTTGCAGTCGCAGCGTGGCGCGCATGGGTTCGAGCAGGGCCAGCTCCTCGGCGGGTGGCGGCCCTTTGGCTTTCAGCGGCGAAAGCTCAAAGAAACTCGCGGTGCGGTCATAGAGGCCGTAGAAAAGGTTCGTGTTGGTCCACTCAAAATCAAAGGCCAGATTAAAAGCTTTGCGTACCCGGATATCCTGAAACGTCTCGCGCCGGAGATTGAAAAAGAAACCCTGCGCGCCCGAGGGCGTTTCATCGGGCAGCACGGTTTTCTTGACGCGGCCTTGGCTGAGTGCGGGAAAATCATAAGCCGTGGCCCAATCGCGCGAGGTGAATTCCTCGCGAAGATCAATGACGCCGGATTTCAGCGCTTCAAGCCCGGCGGTGCGCTCGCGGAAATAATCAAAGCGCAGCTCATCGAAATTATGGCGCCCGCGATTGACGGGTAAATCCCTGGCCCAGTGATCCGCACGGCGTTCATAAGCCACATACTCACCGGCGCGAAAGCTCTTGATCCTGTAGGGGCCAGAGCCCAGCGGGGGAACCAGTGTCGTTTTGGAGAAATCATTTGTGGCGTAGAAAGCTTTGGAAAAAATCGGCAAGCCCGCGATGGTAAGCGGCAGATCGCGGATACCGCCGCTCTTGAAACGGTAATGCACCGTGGTGGGGGACGGCGTCTCGCAGGCCTCCACATCCTTGATGGTGAGAC
>JANOTU010000278.1:0-2609 GCA_031416515.1 Hyphomicrobiales bacterium | reverse complement strand
ATTCCAATACCATCCGACACCCCGGCGATGGCCGGGATCCAGCTTGCAGCGAGATCACTGTTTGAGGTTGCGTCCCTTGTTTGCCAGGGGTCCCGGCTTTCGCGGGGTTGACGGAGCTAAAGCATGAGTGACATTCAGGCTGATAGCGCCGTTGGCGGGCAGGGGAGCGTTGAGGATTATTTTGCGCTTTTGAAGCCGCGTGTGATGTCACTGGTGATCTACACGGCGCTGGTGGGGATTGTTGCTGCGCCGGGGGGCATTCATCCGTGGATTGCCGCTGTGGCGCTTCTGATGATCGCCATTGGCGCTGGCGCTTCGGGTGCGCTGAACATGTGGTATGACGCTGACATTGACGCGGCGATGAAGCGCACCGCCGCGCGGCCGGTGCCGCGCGGGGCGATACTTCCCGGCGAGGCTTTGGGATTTGGCCTGGCGCTGGCGGTGTTTTCGGTGATCGGGCTTGGGCTGTTGGTGAATGTGGCCTCTGCCGCTTTGCTGGCTTTCACGATTTTCTTTTACGCCGTCATTTATACCATGTGGCTCAAGCGCTCGACGCCGTATAACATTGTGATTGGCGGTGCTGCGGGCGCGTTTCCGCCGATGATCGGCTGGGCCGCTGTCACCGGCACAGTTGATTTGGGATCAATCTCGCTGTTTCTCATCATCTTCATGTGGACGCCGCCGCATTTCTGGGCGCTGGCCCTGTGGCGCGAGGGCGATTATGCCAAGGCTGGAATCCCCATGCTGCCCAACGTGGCGGGCCAGGCCGAGACGCGCCGCCAGATTTTGATTTATTCGCTGATCCTCATGCCGCTGACCTACGCGCCGGTGGCATTGGGCATTGCCGGCCTCATTTACGCCATGGCCGCGACCATGCTCAACGCCGTGTTCCTGTATTATGCCGTGCAGGTTTACCGTTTGCGCGTTGGCAAGCCGGCGGATGCGGCCTGCAAGAAGCTGTTTGCCTATTCGATCCTCTGGCTGTTCCTGATCTTCGCGGTCATTCTGGTGGAGCAGATCATATGAATCCGCTTCCCTTCAGCCCCGAAGACATGGCGCGCCGCAGAAAACGCGCCATTGCCATGGCGCTCATCCTCTTGGGGATGGCGGCCTTGTTCTTCATCACCACCATCGTGCGCATCGGCGGCGCGGTTGGCGAGCGGATGCTGTGATGGATAAAAATACACGCGTGGCAGCACTGGCGGGGGGAGCGGCGATTGCCATGCTGGGCCTCGCCTATGCCTCGGTGCCGCTTTATGCGCTGTTCTGCCAGACCACAGGCTGGGGCGGCACGCCGCAGCGCGCCGCTGAGGCTCCAGCTTCATCAGCTGAAAAAACCATCGCCATTCGCTTTGACGCCAATACGGCGGGGAGCTTGGGCTGGAATTTCCAGGCGGCGCAAACCACCATGGCTGTGAAAATCGGCGAAGAGAACATGGCCTTCTACCGCGCGGTGAACACCACAGCGCGCAGCCTCACCGGCACCGCCGTGTTCAATGTGACGCCGATCGCGGCAGGCGCTTATTTCAGCAAGATCGAATGCTTCTGCTTCACCGAGCAAACCTTGAAGGCGGGCGAAAGCGTTGATATGCCAGTGGTGTTCTTCGTTGATTCGGCCATCATGGACGATCCTGACACCAAATCCATCAGCGAGATCACGCTGTCTTATACGTTCTATCCAGTGGACAAACCGAAGACCGCCGCGCAGGCGGAATTAGCGAATTAACGGAGCAGACCCATGGCCGACGCCCACGCAAAACATCATGACTATCACCTCGTAGACCCCAGCCCGTGGCCGGTGGTGGGCGCCATTGCCGCCTTCATCACGGCGGTGGGGGCGGTTGTGTGGATGCACAACATCGCAGGGCCGTGGGTGATGATCCTTGGCTTCCTGCTCATTCTTTACACCATGTTCATGTGGTGGCGCGACGTCATCGCCGAGGCCAACAGGGGCGATCACACGCCGGTGGTGGGTTTGCATCTGCGCTACGGCATGATCATGTTCATCGCTTCCGAAGTCATGTTCTTCGTGGCGTGGTTCTGGGCTTTCTTTGACGCCAGCCTGTTCCCCGACGAGGCGATCCAGGCCTCGCGCGTCTTGGCAACCGGCGGCGTCTGGCCGCCCAAAGGCGTTCAGGTCTTCGATCCCTGGCATCTGCCGCTGATCAACACGCTGATCCTGTTGACCTCGGGCACGACAGTCACCTGGGCGCACCACGCGCTCCTCAACAATGACCGCCAGGGCCTGAAATGGGGCTTGATCGCGACGGTGCTGCTTGGCGCGCTGTTCACCGCCATTCAGGCTTACGAATACGCCCATGCCGCCTTCGCCTTTGACCGCGAAAATGGCGGCAATATCTATAGCTCCACCTTTTTCATGGCCACAGGCTTCCACGGCTTCCATGTGCTGATCGGCACCTTGTTTCTGATCGTCTGCCTGTTCCGGGCGCTGGCCGGGCACTTCACGCCCAAGCAGCATTTCGGCTTCGAGGCGGCGGCCTGGTACTGGCACTTCGTCGACGTGGTCTGGCTGTTCCTGTTCGCCTGCATCTATATCTGGGCGAGCGCAGGCGTGGTGATCGGCGGGCATTGAGCGATTTTTTCCTCCC
>JANOTU010000277.1:0-4453 GCA_031416515.1 Hyphomicrobiales bacterium | reverse complement strand
GCGTCGACAATCTCTGGCTGGTGCATGACGGCACGGTAAAGCCCTTTGACGGCGACATGGATGATTACACCGATCTGGTTCTGGGCCGCACCCGCGCGGTGCCAAAGGAAGCAGCCACCCCACCGCCCCGCCCCAAAGCCGCGGCCCCTGTTTCGCGCAAGCGGCTGGGCGAGATCAATCATACCATCGTCAAGATCAAGGACAAGCTCGAAGTCCTCGACCGGGCGCTCGCCGATCAAAGCCTCTACAGCCAAGAGCCTAAAAAAGCCGCCGATTTCGCCAGGCTTCGCGCCAGGCTGGCAGGCGATCTCGACACCCAGGAAACCCTGTGGCTGGAGGCGCATGACACCTGACAAACAGGGCCGTCTCAACGCCTTCATCCACCACGAGACAACTGCCGGACTCATTCTGGTGCTGGCGGCACTTGCGGCGATCGCTGCATACAATATGGAGGCCCTGAGGCCCTTCTATGATGGCCTGCTGCAAACCCCTGTCAGCGTCGCCATTGGCAGTTTAGCGCTCGCCAAGCCGCTGCTGCTGTGGATCAATGATGGGTTGATGGCGATTTTCTTCTTTCTCGTCGGCCTGGAAATCAAGCGCGAAGTGCTGGAGGGCAATCTCTCCTCGCGCGATCAGATCATCCTCCCGGCTGTGGCGGCAATGGGCGGCATGGCGGCGCCAGCCCTGGTTTACAGCTACTTCAATGCTGGCGACGCTGAACTGATGCGCGGCTGGGCCATCCCTGCGGCCACTGACATCGCCTTTGCGCTGGGCGCGCTGTCTCTGGCGGGAGGCCGCGTGCCTGTGGCGCTCAAAGTTTTCCTGCTGACGCTCGCAACCCTTGATGATCTTGGCGCCATCGTCATCATCGCGGTTTTCTACACGGTCAATCTCTCTCTCCTGTCGCTGGTTCTGGCCAGTGCGGCGCTTCTGGTCCTCCTCTGCCTCAACCGGCTGCATGTTGACCGCGCCGCGCTCTATCTCATCGCCGGACTGGCGCTGTGGATTTTTGTCTTGAAGTCAGGCGTTCATGCAACGCTCTCCGGCGTGGCGCTGGCCATGATGATTCCACTCAATCGCAGAGATGGGTCGCCTTTCATTCACCAACTGGAGGAAGGCCTGCATTCTTATGTGAAGTTCTTCATCCTGCCGCTGTTTGCCTTCGCCAATGCAGGCATTCCACTGTCTGGATTCAGTCTGGAAAAGCTCTCGGAAACTGTGCCCCTGGGCATTGCCGCGGGATTGGTCATCGGCAAGCCGGTGGGCATTGTGCTTGCAGTTTTTGCGGCGAAGGCTACTGGGCTGGCGCGCCTGCCGGAGGGTTGCAACTGGGTCCACGTCATCGGTGTGGGGTGCCTCGCCGGCATTGGCTTCACCATGAGCCTGTTCATTGGCTCGCTGGCTTTTGAGTCATCCGAACTCACAACCGCCGTGCGCGTTGGTGTCATCACGGGATCGGTCATCTCCACGCTGCTGGGTGTCGCTATCCTGCTGCTTGCGCCGCGCGGTTCTGCCAGCGGCCCTGCTCATCCTGCTGCCAATAGCTGACCTCGCAGCCCTCAGCCTTGAAACGCTTCCAATCCTCCCGGGCGTTTGCGACAGCATCACTGTCTTTTCCGTCGAAGATGATGACGGCGAGAGAAAGACCAGCAATATCTTCTGTCTTCGCCCCATCAACATGAAAACGCACTGTGGCATTGTTGGGATTTTCGTTTGCGGCGGTCAGCCAGATCGGCTGCATCCCGGCAAAGCCATCGCTGCTTGTGCCATGCGGAATGAAACTTTCATCGGAGTGGCTCCAGAGCTGGGCGGACAGCGACTCGGCTCTTTCATCGGAACTTGTTTGCACCACCGCGCGCCAGCCGCGCTCCAGCCCTTTAAGCAACATGCCCGGCAACACCTTGTCGAGTGTTTGACGTTCGAGATGATAGAAACGGACTTCGGTCATGGCTCCATTCAGCCAAAGATCACGGCGGCGTCAAGTGCTTGCCATTCGCGGCCTCACGACTTGCCGCTTGAAGATTTGCCCGCGTAGCTCACGGCGATTTCCGCCGCGACCTTGGCGTTGTTTTTGACCAGCGCAATATTGGCGGCAAGAGAGCTGCCTTCGGTGACCCTCGCCAGCTCCTTCAAGAGAAAGGGTGTCACATCCTTGCCGCGAATGCCAAGCGACTCGGCCTGCTGCACGGCGGCCTCGATGACAGGCTTGGTCCTGGCAGAGGAGATTTCGGCGCGCGCCGGAATTGGGTTGGCGATAACCACGCCGCCCTTCAGTCCCATACCCCATTTGGCCCGCATGAGACGGGCGATTTCCGCCACGCTGTCGCAGCGCATGGGCACAGGAAAACCGCTGGAGCGCGCATAAAACGCCGGAAAATCACTGGTGCGGTAGCCCACAACCGGAACACCCAAGGTTTCCAGAATTTCCAGTGTCAGGCCAAGATCAAGAATGGCCTTGGCGCCAGAGGTGACAACGGCCACAGCGCTTTCAGCAAATTCCGTCAAGTCGGCGGAGATATCAAAACTGCGCTCGGCGCCGCGGTGCGCGCCGCCAATGCCACCCGTTGCGAACACGGCAATTCCCGCCATCGCCGCAATCCGCATGGTGGCGGCGACCGTGGTGGCCCCGTCGATCTTCATCGACACGACATAAGGCAGATCACGCAGCGAAACCTTGCTGATGCGGCTGCCGTCGCGCGCCAGATGTTCAAGCTCTTGCGCCGAGAGGCCGATTTTCATGACCCCACCCAGAATGGCAATCGTCGCCGGCACAGCGCCCGCCTTGCGGACGATGGCCTCCACTTCGCTGGCGGTCACCAGATTGTCAGGGTAGGGCATGCCGTGGGCGATGATGGTCGATTCGAGCGCCACCACAGGAAACCCGTCGCGCAAAGACCACGAGATTTCATCCGTCATCATTGGTTTTATTTTCATGAGGCAACCCCCGCCAGCGCGAACATCCTGGCGCGGGTGATAGCCGTTGCCACGGAACTATGCGAGATGATCTTGAGCGCCGCCGCTGCCTGGCCCAGCCGCGCCGATTGCGCCAGGTCATGGCCCAACGCCAGCCCGCAGACCAGGCCCGCGACCGCCGCGTCCCCCGCACCTGTCACATCGCTGACACCGTCCACCGGCAGCGCCGCGATGTGCTGCGCGGCACGGCCATCCGAGATCGTCACACCGGCTTTTCCTTCATGCGCAATCACATTGGCAAAGCCCAGGCGGTGCAGGCCTTCAAGTCCGCCCAGCGCCTCAAGCTGCAATTGGTTTGGTGTGACCGCGTAGGCGCTGATATTTTTCAGCTGCAGAAGTTTTCGCGCCTTGGGCACGGAGATCGGTTCGATCAACAGCTTGACGCTGTGATGACGGGTAAATTCAACAATCCAGGCAAGGCACGCAACCGTGATATTGCAATCAGCGATGATCATCGCCGCCTTCGCCAGACGCTTTGCGCAAGGCCACAAATGCTCAGGATTCAGCGCCTCGGCGCTGCGCATGTCACTGATGGCGCTGACCAGCTCGCCCTGCTGGTCAAGAATTGCCAGATAGACCCCCGTGGGCTGATCGCAGGTTCCCAGCATCGAGACATCAACCCCTGCGCTTTGCGTCTCTTGCCGAAGCCTTTCGCCGTAACCGTCACCGCCGACAAAGCTGATCAGCGCCGTGTCGATCCCCAGCAGCGCCAGGTTATGGGCGATATTGCGGCCAACGCCGCCCACGGCTGTGACCACGTCGCCGGGGTTGGAGGTCGCAGCAATGACGCCTCCGTGGCTCCGCCCCTTGATATCAATGTTGGCCCCGCCAATGACAATGACCTCGCCGGCTTGCGCATGATGAGATTGATCTGGCACGGCTTCCTCCAAGTGTTATCACTGCCCTTACTTATAAGGGCCCTCATCACTCCTCAGAAATCCGTCGGCGCTCCGCCTTCGCGCTTGCGGCGCTCGACGAAGCTGTCCAGCTCTTCGCGGACCGCGATATCAAGGGCGGGCGCTTCGTATTCGGCGAGAGCCTGCTTGTAAACAGCGTTGGCCTTCTGCTGCGCCTCGGGCTTGCCCGCCGCGTCCCACTGCTGGTTGTTGCGCCAGTCGGAAATGATCGGCGCATAAAACGCAGTCGCGTAGCGCGACAGTGTATGCGCTGCCCCGAAGAAATGCCCGCCTGGCCCCACTTCGCGCATGGCGTCAACGGCCAGCGCGTCGACGCTGGTGTCCAGCGGTGTCAGGAATTCCATCACCATCTGGATGAGATCGCAGTCCAGCACAAACTTCTCGAAACTCGCCACCAACCCGCCTTCCAGCCACCCTGCCCCGTGCATGATCATGTTGCCGCCGCCCATGGTGACACCCCAGAGCGAGAACACGCTCTCATAGGCGGCCTGCGCATCCACCGCGTTGGCAGCACAGGTGTTCGAGGTTCGGTACGGCACCTTGTAACGCCGCGCCAACTGCCC
>JANOTU010000276.1:0-2042 GCA_031416515.1 Hyphomicrobiales bacterium | reverse complement strand
GCTGCGAGAATGTATTTCTTCATTGTCTACTCCTCCGAAAGGGCGTCCGGGCGCACCCGTTGATTGCCGGAAAATGCGAGTTGGCCGTATGGGATTTTTGCTCTCCCGCGCCGGTGACAGGATCTAACGCCCCATTGCCCGACCTCAGAACGGAACACTTATACCATCCGATCCAATTTTGGACTCAATATTTCATTGGAAGGCTGAGTCAAGGCCGGTGAAAGGCAATGACAATAACCTAGCAAAAACTATCAGAACGCGAGCTCGCACCCTGATAGCATCGCATCCTCACATATTCTCACTGATGTAAATTTCAGCGCCGAGCTGGATTACGGCGTCAAAGCTCTCGCCGCTGCAGGCGCGGGCCATCACTTGCACTGTCCGCGCCGCCAATGCCGCCACAGGCGTTGCCAGCACCATGTCGATGGTGCCGTCGATCAGGGCGGCGCGCGTCACCGGCATCAGCTCATTGCATACCGTCACCAGGCGGCTTCCTGCCTTTTCCTCAACCAGGGCGCGCACCACGCCCTCAACCCCGCCGCCCGCCACATAAATTCCAGCGAGATCAGGGTTGCTGGCGATCATGTCAACGCCCGCCTCATAGGCGATGCGCTGATCGTCGAGATTGATCAGGGGTTCGAGCAAATGGAACTCAGGCGCGTGCTCGCGCATGTAGCTGCGGAAGCTGATTTCAGAAAGCTCCTGGCTGAGATAGCGGTGACTGCCGAGAAAGATGCCAATCTTTCCCGGTGCATCAGCCAGGCGCGAAATCGCCCAGGCCGCTGTGCGCCCGGCCTTGCGCGAATCAACCGAGAGATAGCCGGCGCGCGCGGGCGAGGTCACATCGCTGAGCAGGGTGAACACCGGCTTGGCCAGTCTCGCTATCGCCTCATTGACCAGCGGATGATCCACCGCCACCACGGCGAGGGCATCAACGCGCGATCCCACCTCGGTGATTTTCGCGGCAATCAGGGACGGCACGATCTCATCCATGAACTCAATCACCGCGCGGCCGCGGATCGAACGTGCCGCCTTGGTGGCGGCGGCCAATTCGCTTGCCAGCAGCTTGTAGAACTCGTCATTGCGCTTTTGCAGCAAGAATCCAAAACTGCGCTGCGGGGTTTCAGTGAGGCGCTGCTTGAGCAACCCGGTGGCGTGGTAGCCAATCTGCTCGGCCGCCTGAACCACGCGAAACGCTGTGCCCTCGCGAACCGGGAGCCTGCGGTTGAGCACCCGGTCAACGGTTGCCACGCTGACGCCTGATGCGCTGGCCAGATCGGCGATGGTGGGGCGTTTTGCCATGACTGGCCCTCATTCGCACATGCAAGTTTATGATGCAATCTGATGGAATACGGCATTGCAAAATTGTGCAGGCGCTGCTTCCAGCCTATATATTGCGCAATCATTTCGGAGACTCCGCCCATGAACCAGCCCTTTACACCACGCGACTACAGCCTCGTTGGGCCAGAATCGAAACTTGCCGAAGAGTTGGGCCTGGCCTCGGCGCAGTGGTATCAAGCTCCCATTCCAAGGAAGCGCCTGAAGGAACTGATGCAGCGCAAGGATGGTCCGGCGATCCGCGACACGCTTGTCTGGATCGCATCATTCTTCATCACCGGTGGTCTGGCTTTCGCCTTGTGGCCGACATGGGCGGCATTGCCCTTCCTCCTCGCTTACGGCGTGCTCTATGGGTCCTCATCGGATTCGCGCTGGCATGAGGGTGGCCACGGCACCGCCTTCAAGACCGCGTGGATGAATGACGTGGTCTATCAACTCGCCTGTTTCATGATCATGCGCGACCCAACGGTCTGGCGCTGGAGCCACACCCGCCATCACACCGACACCATCATCGTGGGCCGCGACCCGGAGATCGCCGTGATGCGGCCGGTGATGATCCTCAAGGTCATGGCCATGTTTTTTGCCATCCCCCAGACATGGGGCTCGATCAAGAGCATCGCCTTGCATGTGCAAGGCAAGCTTGGCGCCGACGAAGCAACCTTCATTCCTGAAAGCGAGCGGGCAAAAGTCTATCTCACCGCGCG
>JANOTU010000275.1:0-5648 GCA_031416515.1 Hyphomicrobiales bacterium | reverse complement strand
TTCCCCCCTTGTGGGGGAAGGTGGCGCGAAGCGCCGGATGAGGGGGCGGTTCAGTGAATTCTGCAGGTGGCAGGACTCGCTGAACCGCCCCCTCATCCGGCTCGCAGCCTGACGGCTGCGATCCACCTTCCCCCGCAAGGGGGGAAGGAAGAAAAAATGCTCTTACCCCCTCCGCCCTCTTTCTGCCAGTGCGCGTATGATCCAGGCTCGCTGGTCGGGGGCGGTGAGGCCTCGGGGCTCAAAAACATCGCGGGCGAGGAAGTGGCCGGTGAGGCGGAAGCCGTTGATGATGTCTTCCGGGGTTGCGGCGGCGGCGTTGGATTTGAGAAAGGCTGGCAAGGGCAGCAGCCGGTCGCGGTAAGGCTCGCCCGCCGCAGCGCTGACGGCGCGGCCTGATTTGGGCGAGACATAGATGAGGTCGGAGGTTGCGTCAGTGGCGGCGCATTTGGTGAGGTCGATGCCGAAGCCCAGTTCATCCAACAACCCAAGTTCCCAGCGCACCAGCAAGGCGGGCCAGACACTGTCTTGCTCAATTGCATCAAACACGATCAGAAGCGCGTCATACATGCGCCGATGCGGTTCGCGCTCGGGCAGGAGTTGGGCGAGGGCTGAGATGGCGGAAAGGCCAGCGAGGCGGAAGGGTTCGGCCATGATGGCACCGGCTTTGAGAGAAAGCGGCTCCACCGCGAAGTTCCCCAAATGCTCTGCAAGCCGCGCCCGCCAGACAAGCTGCACATGGTTTCCCGGTTGCAACACTGGGCGCTGAATGCGCGAGCGTCCACCGCGCACGAGGCCAAGGGTGCGGCCATGTTCGGCGGTGAGCACTTCGGCAATCGCACTGGTCTCGCCATGCCTGCGCACGGAAAGGATGACACCTTCGTCGCGCCACTCCATCGGCGTTTAGACATCCAGTCCCATCATGCGCAGGCGTTCGGGGTCTTCGGCCCAGTTTTCGCGCACTTTGACGAAAATGAAGAGATGCACACGGCGCTCGAAATACTTTTCCATGTCCTGGCGCGCCTGACTGCCGAGGATTTTGACCGTCTGGCCGCCCTTGCCCAGCACAATGGCTTTCTGGCTGTCGCGCTCGACATAGATCACCTGATCGATTTTCACCGAGCCATCCTTGCGCTCTTCCCAGGCTTCGGTTTCAACGGTGGAGGCATAGGGCAGCTCGTCATGCAGGCGGTTGTAGAGTTTTTCGCGGGTAATCTCGGAGGCCATGAAACGAAGCTGCACATCGGCCACCTGGTCTTCGGGGTAAAGCCAGTGGCCCTCGGGCATGCGGGCCGCGAGATATTTCTTGAGGTCCGCCGTGCCCGAACCATTCAGGGCGCTGACCATGAAGGTGGCTTCAAAAGGCAACGCCGCATTGAAAGTGGCGGATATTTCCAGAAGCTTGTCGCGGTCGATCAAATCAATCTTGTTGATGGCAAGTGCTGCCTTGGCGTTGGCCGCCTTCAGGCCTTCGATGATGCGCTTGACGTCATCGGTAATGCCCGTGCGGCCATCGACCAGCACCACGACAGCGTCCGCCTCCCCTGCCCCGCCCCAGGCGCTTTTCACCATGGCGGTATCAAGTTTGCGGCGCGGCGTGAAAATGCCCGGCGTATCAACCAGCACAATCTGGGTGCGGCCCTCCATGACAATGGCGCGAAGCCTTGCCCTGGTGGTTTGCACCTTGTGGCTGACGATGGCCACTTTGGAGCCGGTCAACTGGTTCACAAGGGTTGATTTCCCCGCATTGGGAGCGCCGATGATGGCGCAAAATCCGGCGCGGGTGGGTTCTTCAGTCATTCTCTGATCTTTTCATGTTTAAGGAATTTGCCCGCTGCATCCTGCTCGGCCAAACGCTTGCTGCGGCCCGAGCCCAGCATGGGTTCCCGGCCTTTGACTTCCACGGAGACCTCAAACACCGGCGCATGTTCGGGGCCTTCGCGCTTGACGATCCTGTAAACCGGAATGGGCAGCGAGCGCGCCAATACCCATTCCTGCAGAAAGGTCTTGGCATCTTTTTCATGGCCAGATTGAGACGCCAGCAGCGGCTTCCAGTTGCGCAAGATAAAGCTCTTCGCCGCATCCAGCCCACCATCGAGATAAATGCCGCCGATCAAGGCTTCCATGACATCGCCCAGCACGGTGGCGCTCAGGTTCATGCCCTTGTGCAGCTCATTTTTCCCCATCACCACGAAATCCGCCAACACCAGCGCTCTGGCAACCTCAGCGCAGGCATCGCCGCGCACCAGACCGCTGTGCCGTGCTGACATATGCCCCTCGCGCTCATCCGGCCGCGCTTTGAACAGTTGCTCGGCGATCACCAGCCCCAACACCCGGTCGCCAAGAAATTCCAGGCGCTCATAGTCATCGCGCTTCGCCCTGGTGCTGGAATGAGTCAGCGCATGACGCAAAAGCGCGCGGTTCTTGAAATCATAGCTTAAGCGGGATGCAATCTCGTCGTATTTGGCGGCTGCGAAACGAACGACCACTGTCAGATCAGATTGAGGAAGCGGGCCCACCTGATGGCGAACGGCCAGCGCCAGACCTCCCAGATTGAGGCTTCCGGCGAGATCGAGAAGAAGATGATGTCGGCGCGGCCCACATAATTTTCAATCGGCACATAGCCCACGGCGTTCAAATAACGCGAATCCTGGGAATTGTCGCGGTTGTCTCCCATCATGAAATAATGGCCTTCGGGCACCAGATATTCATCGGTGTTGTCGGCATCGCCATTGGCATCGGTGTCCAGCACGGTGTATTGAACACCGTTAGGCAGGGTTTCGGTGAATTGCGGCACAGGTTCGCCACGTCCCTCGCCGGAGGCATCGACAAAATCCTCAATGCGCTCTTTCTTGACCGCCGCGCCATTGATGTAAAGAATGCCTTCGCGCATCTGGATACGGTCGCCGGGAAGGCCGATGACGCGCTTGATATAGTCGATTTCGGTGTTGCTGGGCAGATTGTACAACTCCACATCGCCGCGCGTTGGCGTGTCCGCCAGCACCTTGCGGCCTTCAAAATCAATCGGGCAACACTTGAATATCTCATAGCCGAAGCCGCCCAGGGAAAAATTGAACGAATATTTCCCGTAGCCATAGGAAAGCTTGGAAACAAAGAGATAGTCGCCAATCTTCAGGGTCGGATACATCGACGCTGAGGGGATGTTGAAGGGCTGATAGAGAAAACTTCGCACAAAAAATGCGATCAGCAAGGCCTGGATGATGACCTTTACGGTCTCCCACAAGCCTTCATCCGCCTTGCGCCTGGTATCCTGGGCCACCGCCATTGTATGAATCTTTCTCGCGCATTCTGGCCAGCCTAAAGCCCGCCAATTGTTAAGGTCTGCCTATAGACCGTGGTAATGTGGGTTGCAACGCGGTGCCCCACAAGCTTTGCAACTGTGGCAAATATGTCACAGTTCCGGCAGTGCTTCGATCATGACAATGGCCTGGGCATAGGGAAAATCATCGGTAATCGTGAGATGAATGTGGGGTTGGTGGCCTTTTGGAGTGATTTTTGCCAGTTGGGCCGCTGCTCCCCCGGTCAAAACCATGGTTGGCCGCCCGGATGGCAGGTTGACCACGCCCATATCTTTCCAGAACACGCCCCTGCGAAATCCGGTGCCAAGGGCTTTGGAACAGGCCTCCTTGGCGGCAAAACGCTTGGCGTAGGACGCGGCGCGCTGGGCGCGGGCGTCGGATTTTCGGGTTTCGATCTCCGTGAAAATGCGTTTGACAAAACGGTTCCCGTAAGTGGCCAGGCTTTTCTCGATCCGCCTGATATCAATCATGTCATTGCCGATGCCGATGATCATTTGAGGCCCCGGCTTCCTGGTTTGATGGCGGAGATGGCGGCAAGTTCGGGCGGCAGGGCGTCGGCGGGATAAGCCGGTATTTCCAACTGCGCCAAGGCTGCCAAGGGAACCCCAATATCAGCCTTGCCGCCGGAACGGTCGATGAGACAAGCCGCGCCCACCGTGACGCCGCCCTCCTCGGCAATCCCTGCGATACATTCGCGCGAAGAAAGTCCCGTGGTGACGATATCCTCCACCATGAGAACGCGGGCACCTTTCTCAATGGTGAAACCCCGGCGCAAGGCCAGCTTGCCATCGACGCGCTCGAAAAAGATCGACGGCACGCCCAATTGCCGCGCCATCTCATAGCCGACAATGACGCCCCCCATGGCGGGCGAGGCCACAAGATCGACTTGCAAGTGTTTTACTTTGGAAGCCAGACTGGCGCACAGCATTTCGGCGCGCCTGGGGTCCATCAGCACCCTGGCGCATTGCAGATATCGGCCTGAGCGCAGGCCCGAGGACAAGATGAAATGCCCTTCCAGCAATGCGCCCGCCTCGCGGAATTCATTCAGCACTTGATCGCGTGTCAACATGGCCTACCCCGCTACCCTTGAGACTGAGCTCACCGGGTTCTTGGTGCGCAGACTCGTCATGATGTCGTTGAGATGCTTGAGATCGTGGACTTCGACGGTAATGTCCAGATCAAAAAAATCGCGGGCACCCTCGCGGGCCACCATTTGCAAGGCGTCGATATTGCCGCCGTTGTCGCCGATAGCCTGGGTCACCTGCGCCAGCGAGCCCACTTCATTGAGGATGGTGACCGCGATGCGGGCGGGAAAGCGCTGGTCGGGCTCGGTTGCATCCCAGGAAAGATCGATCCAGCGTTCGGGCTGGTTGTCGAACTGCTCCAGCGCCTT
This sequence comes from Hyphomicrobiales bacterium, assembly GCA_031416515.1. Classification (GTDB taxonomy): domain Bacteria; phylum Pseudomonadota; class Alphaproteobacteria; order Rhizobiales; family Aestuariivirgaceae; genus Aestuariivirga. The sequence continues at coordinate 938 of JANOTU010000275.1, read as the reverse complement.
GGCGAAGATCGGATAGATGGTGATGCCTTCGCCCGGCATGGAGATGCCGACGATGCGCTCGCCCGGAACAGCGCCCGTCATGGCATTGATCTTGAGCGCCGTTGAGCGGTTGATGCCGCGCACCGGGATGGCGTGATCGCCAGCGGAATCAGGTTTCTTGGCCCGCTTGCGGCGTTGCTCGCGAAGCTCGGTGTCGGTGATCGACAGCCCCATGGCGCGCAACACATCAATGCCTGAAAGCTCGCCCCGGCCGATGGCTGAGAGGGCATCTTCGAGATTCTTGTGGCCTAGCCGGGGAAGCGCCGCCGCCACTTCCTTGTTGATGAATTTGCGCTCGTGATTGGCGAGGAGCTTTTCCACAATCTCACGCCCCAGGCCCGCATATTGCTTGCGCACAGCGCCGCGGGTGGCGCGCCTGATGGCGGCGCGGGCCTTGCCGGTGACAGCGAGGCCCTCCCATGCGGCGGGTGGCACCTGCGCATCGGAGCGGATGATCTCGACTTCATCGCCATTGCCAAGCTCAGTGACCAGGGGCGCATGGCGGCCATTGATCTTGGCACCCACACAACTGTCGCCGATCAAGGTGTGAACGGCATAGGCAAAGTCGATGGGGGTCGCCCCTTTGGGCAGCACGATAAGCTGGCCTTTGGGAGTGAAGCAGAACACCTGGTCCTGAAACAACTCCAGCCTGGTGTGTTCCAGAAATTCCTTGGGGCTTTCGCCTTCTTGAAGCATCTCAACGAGATGGCGGAGCCATCGGTAAGCGCTTAATTCACCAGTGGGCCTGCGAAAGCCATCGAGACCTTCCTTGGCATCGGGGGCATCCTTGTAAAGGGCGTGAGCGGCCACCCCGCGCTCGGCGATCTCGTGCATGAGCCGGGTGCGGATCTGCATTTCCACGCGCATGTGATGGGGGCCAATCACCGTGGTGTGCAGCG
>JANOTU010000274.1:0-2610 GCA_031416515.1 Hyphomicrobiales bacterium | reverse complement strand
GCACAATGGCCTCCACATCCCTGATCTCGATCGTGCCGATCTTGATGCTCCGCAATGTCACGCGCGCCGCGTTCACATTGCCATTGGCGGTTGACACGGGCACGTCAAATTTCATGGTTACGGGCCAGAGCCGCACCTTGTTGGCATCATCGTAGCTGAGCGCCACGGTGGTGGCCCCGGTATCAACCAGAACTTCAACCAAATTGCCATTGATCATGGCCCTGGTGGAGTAGTGCCCGTTGCGGTCTGTCTTGATCTCAGTGGCCACCATGAGACGAATGGCAGGTTCGGCCACGGCCGCCTGTTGCAGAAACACAACGCCGGCCAAAGCTGAAATCAGTCGAAAAAAGCGCATCATCGTCATTCCTGGATTTGCGCAGGCAATTAGCACGTAAATTCAGCTGAATGAAAGTGCCGCCGCGTAGACCGCGAGCATGGCGGTTTCTGTGAGCACTTGGGCAGCGCCAATCACATCGCCGGTCTGGCCGCCGATCTTGCGCATGGCAAGCCAGCGGACCAGCGCCAGGACAACGCCTCCGGCGATGAGGGCGAGGACGCCTGCGGCTGGTGAGAGGACAATGCCGGCGGCGATACTGGAACCAAGTCCACCGATAGCCAACGCGGCCAAGGTGGTGTTGCGGCTGGGGCGTCCCGCCAACACGGAAAGCCCGTCGCGGCGGGCGGGGCCAGTTGCCCACAAGAAATCGACCATGAGAGCGCGGGAAAAACCTGCGGCACAGGCCAGGAGAATGACTGTGCCATAAGGTGAAAGCCTGAGCAGGGCCACATAAAGCGAGGCCCTGGCCAGGGTCTCGATGCACAGGGCAAGTGTGCCGTAGGCGCCGATGCGGCTGTCGCGCATGATTTCGAGGCGCTGTTCGCGGCTGTGGCCGCCGCCAAAACCGTCAGCGACATCGGCCAGACCATCCTCATGCAGCGCACCCGTGACAAGTGCTCCAGCACCCAAAGCCAGGGCGGCGGAAAAATAGGGTGGCAGCCCAAGCCAGTCGCTGGCGACAAGGCAGGCACCCATAGCCAAGCCGATCACCGCGCCTGCTACGGGAAACAGGGCCATCGCCTCATGCAAAGGCGGCGGGTCAAGCCTCCGGACAAAGGGCACTGGCAGGCGGGTGAGAAAACGCAAAGCCACGAGAAATTCCGCGAAAGGCCGGAACCGCCTGAAACCGTCGCCCATGTTGCCTATGCCACCCGAATCCTGTGATGAGGTCTGCCCAACAGGAGACATGCCGCGAAATGACCAGGACCGCAACCGGAATGCCGTTTGACGATATTCGAAAACTGGTGAAGGATATGGCAGGCCCTGACGCCGCCGCCATGCAAAGCTGCCGCGCTCATGATGCGAAACTGACCAAGCCGCCGGGGGCGCTGGGGCGGCTGGAGACAATCGCGCAATGGGTGTCGGGCTGGCAGCAGCAGTATCCGCCGCGCGCCGAGCGTATCGTCGTTGCGGTTTTTGCCGGCAATCACGGCGTGGTGGCGCAAGGCGTTGCCGCCTATCCGCAGGAAGTCACGCAGCAGATGGTGGCGAACTTTCGCTCAGGGGGGGCGGCGGTCAACCAGATATGCAAGACCTTTGATCTGGGCCTCAAGGTATTTGAACTCGCCCTGGAGGTTCCCACCCGCGACATCACGCAAGATGCAGCCATGGAGGAGGCCGATTGCGCCGCCACCATGGCTTACGGCATGGAGGCGATCGCCAATGGCTGCGATCTTTTGTGCATTGGTGAAATGGGGATCGGCAATACCACCATCGCCGCAGCGATCTGCCACGGCCTTTATGGCGGCGCGCCCGAGGACTGGGTTGGCCCCGGCACCGGCATGGACGCGCAAGGCATCAGGCGCAAGGCCGATGCCGTGAGCCGGGCCGTGGCGCTTCATAAGCCGCATCTCCATGATCCGCTCGAAGTTCTGCGCCGTCTTGGGGGCCGCGAAATCGCCGCCATGGCGGGCGCCATTCTGGCCGCGCGCATGCAAAATGTGCCGGTGCTGCTTGACGGATATGTGGCAAGCACTGCCGCTGCCATTCTTCATGCCATGCGGGATGACGCCCTGGATCATTGCCTGGCAGCGCATTGTTCGGCTGAACCCGCCCACCGCAATTTGCTGGCGCGGCTTGGCCAGGCGCCACTTCTTGATCTGGGGATGCGGCTTGGCGAGGCTTCGGGGGCAGCGCTTGCGGCAGGACTGGTCAAGGCCGCTGTCAACCTCCACACCGGCATGGCCACCTTCGAGTCAGCAGCTGTCAGCGGGTCGGGATTGCCCCCACTTACCTCTTCCTGAGGTGCGAGCCCTTGCGAGCCTCGAAGGACCGGTGCAACGAAACCAGCCTAGGCTCTTCGAGGCTCGCAAGGGCTCGCTCCTCAGGGTGAGGGTTGCGGAAATTGAGCAATTGACTCGAAGAGCTTATTTTCCTGCGCATCCCTAAGCCGTGCCGGCAAGGGCGCCGAGGCCAAGTGTTTTGTGGATGTCGGCTGCTTCGACGGGCCTGGAGAAAAAATAGCCCTGAAATTCGTCACAGCCGGACTGGCGCAGAACCAGCAACTGGCTTTGGTGTTCAATGCCTTCAGCGGTGACGCGGATACCAAGAGC
>JANOTU010000273.1:0-1658 GCA_031416515.1 Hyphomicrobiales bacterium | reverse complement strand
CCGCTGCCGTCGTCGAAGAGATACGCCAGGGCGGGGGCAAGGCCATCGCCATCGCCGCCGATGTGGCGAAAGAAGCCGACATCGTGCGCATGTTCGACCAGGCTGAGCGAGACCTCGGCCAGTTGCACGGGTTGGTCAATGCCGCGGGTGTCTATTACCACGCTGCCGCGACCGAAATGAAGTTCGACGATCTGGTCCGCATGATGACCGTCAATGTCGTCGGCCTCCTCATCTGCTGTCGCGAAGGCGCAAGACGCATGTCCAGGGAGCGCGGAGGCGCGGGTGGATCCATCGTCAACATTTCATCCCAGGCCGTACTCATCGGCGGACGCCCGGGCGCCAGCGCTTATGCGGCCTCGAAGGCTGCCGTGGACAACTTCACCACGGGCTTCGCACGGGAAGTTGCCGGCCAGGGGATCCGCGTCAACACGATCCGACCGGGGGTGATCCAGACCGCCATGACCGCAAGTCTTTCGACCGACCCCGAACTGAAACGCCGCGTCGAGGAATCGATCCCCCTTGGCCGTGTCGGCCAACCTGAAGAAATCGCGGAGGTCGCTGTCTGGCTGCTTTCGGAAAAGGCGTCCCTCGTCACGGGGGCGCATATCAATGCCGGCGGCGGCGGCTTCCATGTTGGCGCTTCCGTGTGATCCCTAACTGAACCAAGGACATCAGCATGAAAACCTTCCACAGCGTTCTCAAAGACATCCGCAAGACCTTCGCATCTGGCTTGATGTTGGGCGCGGCGTCGATTTGCATGGCGCTGGCTCCGGCAGTGGCGGGCGCGCAGGATGCTTCGAAAAAGCCAACCAAAATTCGATTGGCCGCCCTCAGTACGCCGAATGGCTTTCCGATCTGGGCAGCCAACGAATTGGGCTTCTATCAAAAGGAAGGCCTGGAGGTCGAATCGCTCAAGTTCTTCCCCAGCGGCCCGGCGGCCGTTGCATCGGGCTACGCCGGCGCATGGGACGCCGCCTACCTGGGCGGGCCTCCTGCCATCAATGCGGGTTCCAAATTCGGACTGAAGGTGGTTGGCCTGCTCAACCTGCAGCACGCCACCCTGAAGGTCTATGTGCGCAAGGAAGTACCCAACGAAGGGCTGGCAGAGTACCTCAAAGGCAAAACGGCCCTGACCGTCACGGCGTCGAATCTGCACTACTTTCTGGATGCCTGCCTGAAGCACTACAAGGTGGATCCGACGACCGTGCGCATGGTGAATCAGACTCCGCCCAACATCGTCACCGCGGCAAACGCCGGACAGGCCGAGATCATCAGTAACTGGGCCCCGCACACGGCGGTGATTGATGCAACAGGGAAATACAGGGCGATCTGCGACGCCCAGGCGCAAGTAGGCATCACGACTTTCGACGCTTATGTCGTTCATCCCGCATTTGCCAAAGCCAACCCAGAAGCGACGGCTGCTTACCTGCGGGCGGTTTACAAGGTCAGCGCGCTGATGCGCAGCGATTACCCGAAGATGTTGATTCTGGCGAACAAATATTTCGACGAGATCGGCCTCAAGTTATCGCCTGAACATATTCGCTACAGTTTTGAAGTCCAGACCTACCCGTCCGTCGACGAGAGCATCACATTGCTCAAATCAGGGCAGATCGCCAATTCGCTTGAAGCAGCCGCAAAGTTTCTGGTCAGCGTGGGTG
>JANOTU010000272.1:0-3662 GCA_031416515.1 Hyphomicrobiales bacterium | reverse complement strand
TCACCGCCCCCTCATCCGGCGCGTTCCGCGCTACCTTCTCCCGCGAGGGGAGAAGGAAGTAATTTTACAGTGGAATATTGTCGTGTTTCTTCCAGGGGTTTGTCTGTTCCTTATGTCGCAGCATGTTGAGCGTGCGGGCTACTCTTTTTCGTGTTGAGTGCGGCATGATCACATCGTCGAGGTAGCCGCGCTCGGCGGCGACGAAGGGGTTGGCGAAGCGGGCTTCGTAGTCTTTCACGCGCGAGGCGATTCTGTCCTTGTCGCCAAGCTCGGCGCGGTAGAGGATTTCGGCGGCACCCTTGGCGCCCATCACGGCGATTTCCGCCGTGGGCCAGGCGTAGTTCACGTCGCCCCGGATGGTCTTGGACGACATCACCACATAGGCGCCGCCATAAGCCTTGCGGGTGATGATGGTGATCTTGGGCACCGTCGCCTCGGCATAGGCAAACAGCAGCTTGGCGCCGTGCTTGATCAGGCCGCCATATTCCTGCGCCGTGCCGGGCAGAAAACCCGGCACATCAACGAGGGTTACAATGGGAATATTGAAGCAATCGCAAAAGCGCACAAAGCGCGCAGCCTTGCGCCCTGCATCGCTGTCAAGCACGCCGGCCAGCACCATCGGCTGATTGGCGACAACGCCCACGGTGCGCCCCGCGATGCGCACAAAGCCGGTGACGATGTTGCGGGCATGGGCTTCTTGAATCTCGAAGAAATCGCCCTCATCCGCCAGCTTCACAATCAGCTCCTTCATGTCATAGGGCTGGTTGGGATTGGCGGGGATCAGGGTATCAAGCGACATCTCCAGGCGCTCGGGATCGTCCGTGGACGGAATTTCCGGAATAGGCGAGGTGTTGGAGGCGGGCAAAAAATCCACCAGCCGCCGCATCTGCAGCAACGCCTCGACATCATTGTCATAGGCTCGGTCGGCGATGGAGGACCGCGTGGTGTGGATGGAGGCGCCCCCCAGCTCCTCGGCGGTCACGGTTTCGTTGGTGACGCTTTTCACCACATCGGGGCCGGTCACAAACATGTAGCTGGTATCGCGCACCATGAAGATGAAATCGGTCATGGCGGGCGAATAGACATCGCCACCCGCGCACGGCCCCATGATCACCGAAATTTGCGGGATGACGCCCGAGCACAGAACATTGCGCAGAAACACTTCGCCGTAGCCGCCGAGGGCCGCGACACCCTCCTGAATGCGCGCCCCTCCGGCATCGAACAGGCCGATGATGGGGGCTCGGTTTTGCAGCGCCATATCCTGGATCTTGGTAATCTTGGCGGCGTGCGATTCCGAGAGCGAGCCGCCGAACACGGTGAAGTCCTTGGCGAACACATAGACAATGCGGCCATTGATGGTGCCCCAGCCGGTGACCACGCCGTCGCCGGGAATTTTTGTGGCCTCCATGCCGAAATCAGCGCAGCGGTGCTCGACGAACATGTCGAACTCTTCAAACGAGCCCTGGTCGAGCAGAAGCTCAATGCGCTCGCGCGCCGTGAGCTTGCCGCGCGCGTGCTGGGCCGCCATGCGCCGGTCACCGCCGCCGGCCCGGGCCTCGGCGCGTTTGGCCTCCAGCTTTGCGAGAATCTCCTGCATGGAGACTGTTAAGCAGGCACTGGACTTCTGTTCAAGCCTTGAGCAGCGCCAGGAACCGGCAGCAGACATCAAATTCACTGCGCCGCCGCACGCGGCGCGCCACTGCCTCATCGTCATCGCCCCACTGCGCGATCTGGAAATCTTCATCGGCATGGGCTGCGGCCCAGGCTTTTTCCGGGGACAGAGCCCCCCTCGCCAGCATCAGCGAGGATAAGGCTGATCCGGTCAGCGTCATGATGGTGTGGATGGCGGCGATCTCGAAACCATCACACGCTTCGAGTGCCTGCCTTACAGCGCTGAGCGCTGCCGCGGGCTGCAATTTATGGACAACACCGATATGGACCTCGAAAGGCGCATGCAGTTCGCGCTGCGCCCACGCCACAACCGGATCCCAGAGGTCAGCGTGACGCTGCACCAGATCTGGCGGGCGGTCGGCGCGGTAGCAGACGAGATCGCTCCCGGCATAATCCAGCATCTCGTCGATCACACCCGGACCCATGCGGTCAATGGCGGTGTTGGCGAGCTTGGTCAGGATCATCGAGGCGGGATTGAGCAAGCGCCCTTGCGCCTCCCACTCCGCTGCCACGGCCTCGGCCAGGGCAAGGGTTGGCAACTGCAATACTGCCTTCAGCGGCGTCTTCACCGGCTTGCCATCCAGCGCAATGCCGCGCTCGGGCGTGACAGTGACAGTCTTGTAGAACCGGCGCGGGAGGCTCATTCATCCCGCCCGTCATAGCGCTCAGAGTCAAAGCCGAACAGTTTCCAGGTCTCCAGCATGTGCTGCGGCAGGGGCGCCGAGATATCGATGTCGCCGCCGCGCGGATGCGGGAACACCACACGCCGCGCATGCAGATGCAGGCGTTTGGACACGCCTTCCGGCATATCAGCATTGCCGCCATATTTCTCATCGCCGAGGATGGGGGTTCCAATATGCGCCATGTGGGCGCGGAGTTGGTGCTGGCGGCCGGTCACAGGCTTGAGCGACACCCAGGCGGTGATGGTCGAGGCCTTGTCAATGACGGAATAGTGTGTGACCGCATGTTGCTCGTCATCCTCCTCGCCCTCACCGCTGGCGCGCACCCGGTCGCCGTCGGGGCCTTTGGATTTAATCAGCGCCACATCGATCTTGCCCTGCAAGGGATGGGGCACGCCCTTGAGCGCTGCCCAATAGGTTTTCTTGACACCGCGTGTCGCAAACAATTTGCCCAGCGCCGCCGCCATGGCGCGGCGCTTGGCCACGACGATCACGCCGGAGGTGTCCCGGTCGAGCCGATGCACCAGCAAGGGCCGCTCACCCAGTTCTACCGCCAGACCCATGAGCAACCCGTCCAAATGATGATGCGTCTTGCTGCCGCCCTGAACGGCAAGGCCTGATGGCTTGTTCAGCACATAAAGATCCTTGTCCTCATGCAGGATCATGCTGTCGAAGAGCTTGCGCTCCTCGCGGCTCAAGGGCTTCACATCGCCCTTGGGCGTATCGGCGGGGCGCTTGTCGAAAGCCAGGGGCGGCACGCGCACCTCCTGGCCCATGGTGAGGCGCGTGCTGGTTTTCACCCTGCCAGCGCCGACGCGCACCTGGCCCGTGCGCGTGAGCTTGTTGAGATAGGCGAAGGTGACTTGCGGGAAATGCACCTTGAACCAGCGGTCCAGCCGCATTCCCGCCTCGTCCGGCGACACCGTGTGTCGTTTCACATCATTCATGATGAAAAGGCGCGTACCAGATAAAGCCCGGCGAAGACAGCGATCAATGACACCAGCACCGAACTTGCGGCATAGGCCCCGGCAAGGGCATAGGATTTCCGCTCCGCCAGAAGCGCAAAATCCAGCGAGAAGGCGGAGAATGTGGTGAAGCCGCCGAGAATTCCAGTCGTGAGAAAAGCCCGCGTTTCATTACTGACACTGAGCCTCTGCGACATGAGGCCGATGAGCGCCCCCATGGCGAAACACCCCAGCACATTGACAATCAGCGTGGCCCACGGGAATTCAAGCCCAAGCACCCGCCCCGACCAAACATTGACCAAATACCGCGCCGCCGAGCCGATGGCGCCACCAGCGGCGACCCAGA
>JANOTU010000271.1:0-3393 GCA_031416515.1 Hyphomicrobiales bacterium | reverse complement strand
CCCCCGCAAAGGGGGGAGGAAAGAAGTCGCTTCATCCAGCAGCAATATCTGCGCGGCTGTGGCGGCGGCGATTGCCGGGGGGAGTTTGGATTTCAGGCCGGGGACGCCGATGGGGCAGATGAGGCGGGCGGTGGCGATGGTCAGGCGTTTTTCGAAACGCGCGCGTTTGGTGGCGCTGCCGATGAGGCCGACCTGGGCGATGCTGGGGTTGCGCAGGGCTTGGTCGCAGATGGCGAAATCAAGGGCATGGCTGTGGGTCATGATGTAAACGAAGCTGCCTTCCGGCGCGGCTGCCAGATCGGCGTTTGCGGCGATGGAAACGTTCTGGGGAACAGCGCCGGGAAAGGCATCGGCGCGGGCGTCAATCCAGATGACCTCGAAGGGCAGAGGTGCGAGCGCCATGACCAATGCCCGGCCCACATGGCCTGCGCCATAGAGATAGATGCGGCGGTCCGCAACTGCTGTGTCGGCTTCGATGACGCTGGACGCATCAAACACCTGCGTCAGCAAATCAACGCGGCCACCGCAGCATTGGCCGAGTTCAGGCCCGAGCGCGTGCGAGGTTTTCCGTGCGGCAGCGCCGTCAGAAAGCATGGCCTGCGCAGCGGCAATGGCTTGCCATTCCAATGCGCCGCCGCCGATGCTGCCGTGGTAGCCCTCCTTCGTCACCACCATCCGCGCGCCAGCATCGCGCGGGGCCGAGCCCTGTGTGGCGGTGACAGTGACCAGCGCGCACGCTCCATGTTGCTCAATGTTTTTCTTGATCAGCGGCCAGACTTTCATGACATGGCCTTCACGGCGCGCAGGATCGCCTCCGGGGTGGCGGGTGCGTTGAGCGGCGGGATTTGGCCTGGGCGCAACGAGGCCACCGCGTTGAAGATCGCGGCCCACACTGAGATGGCCAGCATCAGAGGCGGCTCGCCCACGGCTTTGGAGCGGTGGATGGTGTTCTCAGCGTTGCCTTTCGACTCGAAAATCTTCACGCGAAAGTCCGCTGGCACATCGGAGGCTGTGGGGATTTTGTAAGTCGAAGGCGCGTGGGTGCGAAGCCTGCCCTTGTCATCAAACACCAATTCCTCCGTGGTGAGCCAGCCCATGCCCTGCGCGAAGCCGCCCTCAATCTGGCCCATGTCGACAGCGGGATTGAGCGAGTGGCCGACATCATGGAGAATATCAGCGCGGGTCACGCGCATCTCGCCGGTCATGGTGTCGATGGTGACTTCCGAGCACGCCGCGCCATAAGCGAAATAGAGGAAAGGCCGGCCCTTCGCGGCGGGCCGATCCCAGGAAATTTTTGGCGTGGCGTAGAAGCCGGTCGCCGACAGCGAGATCCGCGCCTCATGGGCTTTCTTTGCGATCTCCGCGAAGCTCAAGTTCTTGCCGGCAAATCCGGCCAGCCGCGCCTTGATGGTTTCCGCCGCGGCCTTCGCCGCCATGCCGTTGAGATCGGACCCCGAAGACGCTGCGGTGGCGGAGGTGTTGGGCACCTTGTCGGTGGCGGTGGCGGTGACGTGAACATCGCTCACGGGAATGCCGAAGACCTCCGCCACAACCTGCGCCACCTTGATGAAAAGCCCCTGCCCCATTTCGGTGCCGCCATGGTTCACCTGCACCGAGCCATCGGCATAGACATGCACCAGCGCGCCACCATGGTTGAGACGGGTGAGGGTGAAGGCAATGCCGAACTTCACCGGCGTCAGCGCCAGGCCCTTGCGCAGCACCCCGCCCCTGGCATTGAACGCGGCCACCGCCTTGCGGCGCTTGTGGTAGTCGGATGATTTCTCCAGCTGACTGATCACCTCAAGGGCGATGTTGTCCTCGACCTTCATGCCGTAGGGTGTGACATTGCGGGTCCTGGTGTAGAGATTGCGTTTTCGCACCTCCAGCGCGTCCAGGCCCAGGGTGATGGCCACGGCCTCAATCATCCGTTCACTGAACAACATGCCCTGCGGGCCGCCAAAGCCCCGGAACGCGGTGTTGGACACGGTATGGGTCTTGAGGCGCCGGGATCTGATGCGGGTTGCGGCATAAAAATAGGCGTTGTCGGCATGGAGCATGGCGCGGTCATTGATGGGCCCGCTCAAGTCGGCGGAATAGCCGCAGCGCGACAGGAATTCGACATCAACCGCGTGCAGCCGCCCCGTGTCGTCGAAGCCTGCCTGATAGCTGACGCGAAAGTCATGGCGCTTTCCCGTCATGATCATGTCGTCATCGCGGTCAAGCCGGCATTTGGCGGGGTGGCCGGTAACGTGGGCTGCAAGCGCGGCAAGTGCGGCCCATTGCGAGGCCTGGGATTCCTTGCCGCCAAAGCCCCCGCCCATGCGGCGGCATTCGCAAGCGACCTTGGCATCGGCGAGCGCCAGCATCTGGGCCACGATATGCTGCACTTCCGTGGGGTGCTGGGTAGAGCAATGGATTTTCATGGCCCCATGTTCCTGCGGCAACGCCAGCGCCACCTGGCCTTCGAGATAGAAATGCTCCTGCCCGCCGATATCAAAGGTTTCGCTCACCCGATGCACCGAAGATTTGAGTGCGGCTTTCACATCGGCGCGGATGAATTCGTAGGGCGGAAGGACATCTTTGGTCTTCATCGCCACTGCATCAGCGACCGTCACCGCAGGCCTTTTCGCCTCCACAACGATATGGGCCAGGCGCGCCGCGCGCCGGGCCGCGTCGCGGGACTTGGCCACCACCGCGAAGATCACCTGGCCGTGGAAATCAATTGAGCTCTCGGCCAGTATGGGATCGCCGCCAATCGACGGGCTGCAATCATTGCATCCGGGAATATCCTTGTGGGTGAGCACGGCGACAACGCCGGGAAAATTCTTCACCCCGCCCAGATCAATTGAGGTGATCCGGCCATGCGCCGCATCCGCCGCATAGCCCGGCACCACATGCAAAAGCCCCTCAGGCTCCAGCATGTCATCGATATAAACCGCGGTCCCCCGCACATGCAGGACGGCGCTGTCATGGGGCAGAGCCTGGCCGACGACATCGAGGCGCTTGCTCATGGGCGGCTACCTCCTGTTCTCGCCATGGAGAGGGCCCTCATCCGGCCTTCGGCCACCTTCTCCCATGGCAAGGGCCACGGGAGAAGGCCATAACCAACACGCGCCTTCTCCCGTTTGCGCCTTCGCAAATGGGAGAAGGTGCCCGAAGGGCGGATGAGGGCCCTTACCATGTCGCCTCGCGCTCACCGACAATGCGGGTGTCGCTGGTGCCAGCCACTTCCATCAGCGCCTTGCGCAGCAGCGACTTCCCTACATCGAGGCGGTAGGCGGCCGATGCCCGCATGTCGGAGATCGGCTGGAAATCCTGCGCCAATGCTGCAATGGCTTTGGACCAGGATTGGGGCTGGTCGATCGAGACCCCGGCCAGGGCCGCCTCGGCGCC
>JANOTU010000270.1:0-8950 GCA_031416515.1 Hyphomicrobiales bacterium | reverse complement strand
CCCGGCCATGAGTCAAACCAGCGCACCCACCAGTTCAACCCTGAAAGTCACATTGAGAATTGCTGCTTGTTTAAGGGCGGGCTGGAAGCCCGCGCTACGAGGAAGTAAAGTATCAACAGGCTCTGAATCGATTCGCTTATTTTTGGGTGTCGCCTTAACGCGAACGGGTCCGCGCCATTCTGGCGCTGCGGGCCACACCAAGCAGCGCCCGGTTGGCAAGGCTCAGTGACAGCGCTGCATTGAGCCTGGTTTGCAGCACAGCGGCGTGCAGCGTGGCGGAGGCGCCAAGCAAAGCCTCTAGATCCCAGATTCTGAGCTGCGACAGGATTTTGGGGTGCCGCTTATAAAATATCGGCGGCTTGACTGATTTCACCACCTGTTCAGCCCGCATGCCCCGCGCCATGACCATCCTTAAATCAATCAACCGCGCCGCATGGGCATGGGCGCTGGCCGCCATGCGGCCGGCATCGATGCCAGCCTCGGCCACTTCATGGAAAAACCGGTCAGCGTCCTCGACATCGCCGCTGAAGACCGCGTCGACCAGATCATCTGTCTCAATGCCCAGCGCGTTGCCGCAAATTGCCTTCACATCTTCCACGGCAATGCTGGCAGCGCCAGCGGCGTAGCTTGCCAGCTTTTCGATTTCGCGCATCAAGACCGGCCTGCTCCGGCCAGAAAGCTCAGCCAGCAGGTCCACCGCTTCAGCGCTGATCTGAAAGCCCAGCCGCTTCAATTCAGCCGTCGCCGCCATTGCCATGTCTTCATTGCTGGGCTCATACAGTGGCACCATCAGCGCATGAGCACTTTCCTCAAACCGCGAATACAAAGCGGATATCTTCGTCAATATCCCAGCTTCGGCCACGATGATGTTGCCTTTGACAGCGCCCGACAAAATCACATCCGCAGCTTTCAGAAACGGCTGATCCGCACTTCTGACCCAGACAACGCGGCGCCCGCCCATGAGCGACATGGACTGCACCTCATCGATGATGCGGCCCGGATCAGAAGAGACCGCGTGCTCATCCAATACCACCACATTGAAGGGATCATCAATGGAACCTGCAAGGGATGTAACCGCGCGCACCGCGGCATCGCGCACCGCACCAACGTCATTTCCGTAGATCAGAATAGCACCCACATTCGGATCAGGCTTGCGCAAGTATGCCTCAAGCCCGCCGATGCTGGACAGCGTCATCCCGCCCTAACGCGAGGCGAAATAAGCGGCCAGCCTGGTGCGGATATCGGCGCTGAGTTCATGCGCCACACGCTCGGTTGCATTGTTCTCGGCCTGGGTATCGGCGAAAGGCTGGCGCACCACATCAAACGTAACCTGGGAAAATGTCTTGCCGCTGTAAACCACCTTGTCGCCGTCGAGCAGTTCAAAACTGACTGACGCCTTCACGGCGTCGCGGGTTTCATTGGGCTGCAATCTCTTGATGATGTTGTCCTTGCCCTGCACTGTGGTGAGGCGAAGCTGAAAGCGGTCTTCGCCAGCGGTGCCGGCGGGGCGCATGGCCGAGAGCAGGTCATTGCGGATGATCTGGCCCAGGCGCGTCTCAGCTTCAGGGATGGCGATTGTGGCCAGCGCTTCGACCACGCCGCGATCCTCGCTCGCAGTCCCATACAAAGGCCGGTAGCTGCATCCGCCAACGGCAAACATGCACAGGGCCACACATATCAAGCGGTTCAGTCGCACCATCATCCCACTATATTGACGATCCTGTCAGGGACCACAATTACTTTTTTGGGCTTGCGCCCGTCCAGCGTTCTTCGCACTGATTCAAGCTCCAAGGCAAGAGCCTCAATTGCCGCGTTCCCGAGACCTTTTTGCACCCTGATCTCGTCGCGGCGCTTGCCGTTCACCTGAATGGCCATGGTCACCATGTCATCGGCGAGGAGTTCCGGGTCAGGTTTGGGCCAGGCGGTGTTTACCACAGGCACTGTGTGACCCAGAACGCTCCAGCACTCTTCGGCCAGATGCGGCATCATCGGGGCCGAAATCAGAACCATGATTTCAGCCGCTTCGCGGATCGCTGCCCGAGCTGGATTTTGCGCCTGCAGCGCTGACCCCAGCGCGTTGGCAATTTCATAAACCCGGGCAATTGAGCGGTTGAAGCGTAAATTCGTCAGATCATCCGTCACAGCCTGCAGGGCCCTGTGGACGATGCGCCGCAGATTGATTGCAGCGTCATCAATCTCGCTGACATTCGTGTCAATCTCCATGGCGGCCGCGTCGTTTATCAACCTCCAGATGCGTTGGGTAAAGCGCCAGGCCCCTTCCACCCCCGCCTCCGTCCATTCAATATCACGTTCGGGAGGTGTGTCCGACAGCATGAACCAGCGCGCCGTGTCGGCCCCGTAACGTTCAATAATGGCATCAGGATCAATGACATTGCGCTTGGATTTCGACATCTTTTCAACGCCGCCCACAGTGAGGGGCTCGCCGGTCGCGGTGTGGAACCATTTTCCGTGGCTGAGTTCTGCCTCTGCGGGCAGCACCCATTCGCCTGATGCCGTACTGAAGGTCTCGTGAATGACCATGCCCTGGGTGAACAGGCTTTCAAATGGTTCTTCCAGATCAATATGGCCGGTGCGCTGCATGGCGCGTACATAAAAGCGCGAATAGAGCAGGTGCAAAATAGCGTGTTCAACACCGCCAATATACTGGTCCACCGGCATCCAGTATCTGGCCGCCTCCTGATCCACCGGCATTTCTGCACTGGGGGAGCAAAAACGGGCGAAATACCATGATGAATCAATGAAAGTGTCAAACGTATCGGTTTCGCGCCGCGCTGCAGCTCCGCATGTTGGGCAATTCACATGCTTCCAGCTGGGGTGATGCTCCAGGGGGTTGCCCGGCTTGTCGAAGGTCACATCATCGGGGAGGATCACCGGCAACTGCTGCTTGGGAACCGGCACAATCCCGCAAGCGGCGCAGTGAATGACCGGAATGGGGCATCCCCAATAGCGTTGACGCGATACACCCCAGTCGCGCAGGCGAAAATTAACTTTTCGTTCACCAATCCCCAGCGCTTCCATGCGGCGCGCCATCTCTTCCTTGGCCTCGGGCACCGACAAGCCATTGAGGAAATCGGAATTGATCAGAACTGTCTGATCACCCTCCTTCTCCAGGAACGCCTCAGCGCCGACCGAAAAGCCGTTCAAATCCGCCGATTTTGGCGCTACCACCGGTATGACGGGCAGGCCATACTTCCGGGCGAAGTCAAGGTCGCGTTGGTCGTGGGCGGGACAGCCGAAAATGGCTCCCTCGCCATAGCCCATCAGCACGAAATTTGCGGCATAGACCGGCAGGCGCTCACCCGGCCTGAAGGGGTGGCGGGCAAATATCCCCAGCGGAAACCCCTTCTTTTCGGCCCGCTCGATCGATTCCTCGCTGGTGCCGAGGGCCGCCACTTCGCGGCGGAAGGCCCGCAGCCCCTCATCTGTCTCTGCCGTCCGCTTTACTAGATCATGGTCAACCGAGATAGCGCAGAAGCTGGCGCCAAAAATCGTGTCGTGCCGGGTTGTATAAACGTTGAGCCTTTCATCCAGAAGCTTGCCCGCCGCGTCCTCCAGCTCAAACGCAAATCGCATGCCTTCAGAGCGGCCAATCCAGTTCTTCTGCATCAGCCGCACTTTTTCCGGCCAGCGCTCCAGCCCGTCGAGGGCTTTCAGAAGCGCTTCGGAATAGGCGGTGATTTTCAGAAACCACTGCGCCAGATCGCGCTTTTCAACCAGCGCGCCCGAGCGCCAGCCCCGGCCATCAATCACCTGCTCATTGGCCAGCACGGTATTGTCCACGGGATCCCAATTGACGGTCGAGACCTTGCGCTCCACCAGCCCTGCATTGATGAAATCAATGAACATCGCCTGTTCGTGGCGGTAGTAGGAGGGATCACAGGTGGCGATCTCCCGGCTCCAGTCAATGGCCAGCCCCATGACCTTGAGCTGTCCCCGCATGGCGGCGATGTTCTCATAGGTCCAGGCCTTGGGATGAACCCCGCGCTCAATCGCTGCATTTTCCGCCGGCATGCCAAAAGCGTCCCAACCCATGGGATGCAGCACATTATAGCCACAGGCCTTGCGAAACCGCGCAATCACATCGCCCATGGTGTAATTGCGCACATGCCCCATATGAATGCGCCCTGAGGGATAGGGAAACATCTCGAGCACATAATATTTGGGCCTGGAGCGGTCTTCGCTGGCTTCAAAGCAGCGGTTCTCCGTCCAATAGCGCTGCCAACGAGGCTCAGCATCGCGTGGATTATAGCGTTCAGTGGTCACAGATTTCGATCCCAGTTTTGCCACAGCCAGTACCAGTCCTTGAAATGGGCTGCAAGCAAAGCCATCAGGAGCCAAATTTCAGCGGTAGATTTCGCGGCGGTGCCCCACACGCAGCACAATCACAGTAAAGCGCATATCCTCAATGTCGGCGATCAGCCGGTAATCGCCGATCCGGTAGCGCCACAGGCCGACAAAATCCCCGGTGAGCGCCGCGCCCAACTTGCGAGGATCGCCTCTCCCCGCGATGCGCGCCCTCAAGCACTTCAAAATGCAGCGCTGTTCCGCGCTGCCCAGTTTCTTCAACTCCTTCGCGGCGGAAGCATCAAATTCAACCCGCCACTCACTGCTCATCGAGTGCGGATTCAAGCTCTTCAAGGCTCATGCGGGCGCGGCCCGGCTTCAGCCGACCCCGGGCGATGTAGGTGTCTTCGAGGTCACCGAGATGGGCCACAATGGCCTCGCGGGCGTAATAACTCTTGGTGCGCCCGGTTTTTCGGGCAAGTTCCGCAAGACGCTCTTCGATGTCACCGGGCAATCTCAAGGCAAGCATGGCGGGTTCTCCTGTGATACACGTATAGCAGATGGCAGAGGCACCGCAAGCCTGGCTTTGACGTCAGCATGGCGGTGAGCTTCCGCACCGGGTTCCATCCGCTGGCATTCTGAGCGAAGCACGCTAATATAGCCCCGAGATAACACCAAGGTCAGCACTTTCATGAACACGCCAGACGTCCAACGCAGGCTGTCGGTCATCTTTGCCAGCGACATGGTGGGCTACAGTCGGCTTATGGAGCATGACGAGGCTGGCACCTTGGCCAGGCTCAAGGCGCACCGGCTGGAGCTTATTGATCCGACCATTGCCCGTCACGGGGGCCGGATTGTGAAATCCACCGGCGATGGGCTGCTGGTTGAATTTGCCAGCGTTGTTGAGGCCGCCGAGGCCGCGCGCAGTATTCAGACCCGCATGGCCAGGCGCAATGCTGATGTGCCAGATGACCGGCGCATCCTGTTTCGCATTGGCATCCATATGGGTGACATCATCATTGAGGGCGATGATGTGTTTGGCGACAGCGTCAATCTGGCGGCGCGCCTTGAACAGCAGGCCGATGTCGGCGGCATCTGCGTGAGCGAGGCGGTGAAGGGCCAGATCGCCCACAAATCCGGCATGCGCCTTGAAGACATGGGACAGCTTCAGGTGAAAAACATCTCCCGGCCGATCCAGGCCTACCGGCTGCGTTTCGACGACGCAGAAACACCGCAGGCACCCGCCAGGCCGCCGCAACCGCCCGAGCAGCTTTCCATCGCCGTGCTTGCCTTCAACAATATGAGCGGTGACCCGGAGCAGGAGTTCTTCTCTGATGGCCTGACCGAGGACATCATCACAGCGCTTTCCCGGTTTCGGGAACTCACCGTCATCTCGCGCAATTCAACCTTTGCCCTCAAAGGAAAACCTATCAATGTTCCCGAAGTCGCCCGCAGCCTCAATGTGCGCTATGTGGTGGAAGGCAGTGTCAGGAAAGCTGGCAACCGGGTGCGGATCACCGTGCAGTTGATCGACGCCAAGGCCGATGCTCATGTCTGGGCCGAGAGGTATGACCGCGAGCTTGCCGATATTTTTGAAATACAGGACGAAGTCACCTCCTCGATTGTGGCAACGGTGGTAGGCCGGTTGGAAGCGGCCGAGCATGAGCGGGTAAAGCGGGCCATACCGGAAAACATGCAGGCTTATGAATGCGTGCTGGCCGCCAAGGTGCTGCATCACCGCTCTAACCGCGATGAAAATACAAAAGCCCGGGAGATGATTGAGCGGGCGGTGGCCAGCGATCCCAATTACGCCCACGCCCATGCCTGGAAGGCCTGCATCATTGGCCAGGCCTATGCCAATGGTTGGGCGAGCGATCCCGAGGCAGCCATCGCCACCGTCGTCGATGAACTGGCCATTGCACTGCGACTTGATGAGAATGACAGTGATGTGCACCGCATTCTGGCGGCTGTTCGGGCGATGCAGGATCAGCTTGATGTCGCAGCCCACCACCAAGCGCGCGCCCTCAGCCTCAACCCCAATGACGATCTCATTGTCGTCCAGCAGGGCGAAATCCTGACCTGGCTGGGCGAGCCTGAGACCGGCATTGAATGGATCAAGCGCGCCATGCGCCTCAACCCGCACCATCCCGAGCGCTTCTGGAATCATCTGGGCCGGGCTTATTTCGTGGCCCGGCGCTACAAGGATGCCATCGACGCCTTCCGGCGCATTTCGCGGATGGACAAATCCCACCACGCCTTTCTCGCCGCCGCCCACGCCATGGCTGGCGAGCCTGAAGCCGCAGCAGCGCATGTCAAGGCGACACTGGAGAGCGATCCCGGATTTCTTATCGCCACTTACATGAAGACCATGCATTACAAGCGCCAGGAAGATGCAGAGCATCACCGCGAAGCTCTGGCCAGGGCGGGCTTCGGTGACTGACATCTCTCACCCTGATTTGGACAAAGTCAGGCTCAATGTCGATCGCGCCGCAGAAGCAGCTGGGCGCGATCCTCTGAGCGTCACCGTGATTGCGGTCAGCAAGACCTTTGCCGCGGTCGATATCTTGCCGGTGATAGCGGCGGGACAGATCGATTTTGGTGAAAACCGGGTGCAGGAGGCCAAAGCCAAATGGCCTTGGCTCGCCAAACCCGGCCTCAAGCTTCATCTCATCGGCCCGTTGCAAAGCAACAAGACGGCTGAGGCGGTGGCTCTGTTTGATGCCATCCACACGGTGGACCGGCCCAAGATCGCTGCGGCCTTGGGGCTGGAAATGCAGCGCCAGAAGCGGCAGCTTGAACTCTTTGTCCAGATCAACACCGGGCGAGAGGCACAGAAGGCCGGGATTGATCCTGATCTTGCGGATAGCTTTATCGAAGATTGCCGCAATCGTTACGGACTGGTCATTTCGGGTCTGATGTGCATTCCGCCCGCTGCAGAAAACCCTGAACCGCATTTCATGATGTTGGCCGACATTGCCAGGCGACATGGACTAAAGGGCCTGAGCATGGGCATGAGCAGCGATTACGAAATCGCCGTCAAATGCGGCGCGACCCATATCCGCGTTGGCTCGGCGATTTTTGGGAGCCGCCCGTCGGCGGTCCGCTAGAAGACCAGATCACCAGCTCAGTTCGGGGTCCACAAAGCGCCAGCACTTTTGCCATATCGCGGGCCGACAGCGCCACACAGCCCGCAGTCGGCCCGCCATCCTTGCGGGCGAGATGAAAGAAAATGGCGCTGCCTCTGCCCTGGATGCGTGGGCGGCAGTTGTGCGAGGTCACCACCACGATGTCATATAGCGGATCATCCCGGCGCATGGTCTCGTGGGACGCACGGTAGGGCAAGCGCACCGGGCGGTTGTAATTCCGGTCGCCCACCGTCTCGCACCATCCAGCGCCATCTCGAATCAAATCGGTCGGCAGCCGTGATTTGGGTGGCAATTGCCGGTCGGCGCGGTATAGGAGTTTCACCAGCCTCCAGCGCCCCACCGGAGTGGCGCCATCGCCTTCGCGTTTCCGGTGAATTCGCCCGGTTCGGCCCAAAGAGCAGGGCAGCTGCAGGTTTCCTGCCACCAGCAGGCCCCGCGTCGACGTGAGGCTGATCGCGTGAACGTGAAGATGCGCAATGATCGTATTCACGGGACCTTGTCTTGCGGATTGTCGTTTGAAACCGTAACATAATGTAATCGGGCGGAAAGACCAAAGGCCATGAGCATAACCAAGAAAATCCTGATCGTTGATGATGATGATGCCTTGCGCGAGTCCTTGCGCGAGCAGTTCTCCCTGCATGATGAATTTGTGGTCACCGATGTTGCCAATGCCACAGCGGGCGTCAAGGCAGTGAAGGCCGATCACGCCGATCTGGTGCTGCTGGATGTCAATCTGCCCGACATGGATGGCCGCGAGGCCTGCAAGATCATGCGCCGCAACGGCTACAAGGGGCCGGTCTTGATGCTGACCGGGCAGGGTTCGGATTCAGACACAATCCTGGGCCTTGATTCAGGCGCCAATGACTACGTGGTGAAGCCTTTCCGGTTCGGTGTGCTGCTGGCCCGGATCCGGGCGCATTTGCGCCAGCACGAGCACAGCGAGGATGCTGTCTTCAAGGTTGGGCCTTACACATTCAAGCCCAGCGCCAAGATGTTGATTCGGGACGATACCAAGAAAATTCGCCTGACCGAGAAGGAATCCGCCATCATCAAGTTCCTGCTTCGCTCCGGCGAACAGGTGGTGGGACGCGATGTTTTGCTGCATGATGTCTGGGGCTACAATGCCGGGGTCACCACCCACACGCTCGAAACCCACATCTATCGCCTGCGCCAAAAAATCGAGCGCGACCCCTCCCATGCCGAGATTCTGGTGACCGAGGGCGGGGGCTACAAGCTGATCCCTTGATCTTCCTTGCCAATGGGATGCATATAGGGGTCAGGTGTTGTCTGGGGGGAATCAGACCGGGAGCGGGAGGACAATTGCGGTTCAACATTCATAGTCATGCGCCATGAGCGTTCGCGTTGACGCGGAAACGCTGCGCAACATTCCGATTTTCGCGGAATGCGAAGCCGTGCATTTGCAGCTCCTGGCGTTTTCGGCAGAACCACAGACTTTCAAGGCCGGCGATCACATCATGGTGCAGGGGCAGGTTGGTTCT
>JANOTU010000269.1:0-1583 GCA_031416515.1 Hyphomicrobiales bacterium | reverse complement strand
CGCCAACCGGCTGGCGCTGGCGGTGGCCATCGAAGGCGCCTGGGAGATTTTCGAGAATTCCAGCTTCATCATCGAGCGCTACCGCGCCCAGACCATCTCGCTCGACTATTACGGCGACAGCCTGGTGAATTCGTTTGGCGACCTGCTGGCGATGGTGCTGGGCTTCCTGCTCGCCGCGCGGTTGCCTGTGTGGCTGACGGTAACGCTAGGGCTAGCCATGGAACTTGTGGCGGGTGCGGTCATCCGCGACAACCTGACCCTCAACATCATCATGCTGCTGTGGCCGCTGGAGTTCATAAAACAGTGGCAGATGGGCGCGTAAGGGGTTGAAAATAAGCAATAAACTCGGACTCCAAGAATCCAAAAAGGTATTGGCTCGAGCCTTTCGGATCGAGCCAACGCATTCTTTGCGATCAGTGTGCCAGGTGACCGGCTATGCCTTGGATTTGCGGCGCAAAAGTCCGAGCCCGCCCAGCGTGGCGGCAAGGAGGCCGAACGCCCCGGGCAATGGCACTGCCGGGACATTACGGTCATCAAACGAAAAATTGTCCCACCCCAAGCCGCCTGGATCGGTAATGCTGTGAATCCGGATTGCACTGACGTTGGCGAATCCCGAGAGATCGACAAGATCGGGCGTGAAGAAATTATTGAACCCGAAGATGTTCACGGTAGCGGCAAAAACTCCATTCGTGAACACATCAACCAAGGCGACAATACCTGTGGCATTGTCACCGCCCTGCCAGAACGACAGATTGTTGACCAGGCTGGTGAATGTCAGGATGGTTTCCGAGGTGCAGTTATCCTCCGTACCGCCGGCCGTGCACAGGAAATCATCGCCAAATCCGATACCCGGCTGCGTGATTATCACATTGGCCTGGCCAGCGACGGATGAGAACACAACGCCTGGATATTGGTTCGTGACCACGTCGCCATTGGAAAGATCTTCAAACGTTATCAGTGCTGCGTGTGCCGGATTCGATGCGACGGCGAAAAGCATAGATGCGGCAACAATTGCTGACTTAACAAACATGTTTACCTCCTTGGCTTGAGAAACCACCCGCATTGGCGCGCGGTGGCGCGCGGTGGCTCAACTCCTTGGGCCCTTCAAGGATAAACTTACCAAATCATTAATGGGCCTCCTAGTCAAGGTGAAGTAATTCACGGAATCACGTGAAAGAAGAGAGGCCGCTGGGGCCCTGCGCCGCGCCTGACAATGGACATGACATTGTCTCGGGGGTTTCCCTACCTTCCATACCTCGGATAGGCCGGGTCGAAGAGGTAATAGGCCCAGAGCGCGACATAGGCTTCGCCATGGCGCTGGGCTTTTGGCTGGCCTCGTGGCTGCCGGTATGGCTCGACCTCAGACCCCGGCGCGAATCCGGTTTATTTGCAATTCGATGATGGTCACCAAGGCCAGCATTTTGGTCAAGGGAATGACGGATTTGGCTGGGGGCACGGCGCCCGGCCAGGCTGTCTGGAGTTCCGTCAGGGACTGGTCGAGCTTGGCGTAGGCCGCCGCATCCTGGGCCACCCATTGCGGTTCGGCGCCGCGGATCAGTATCGCGGCTTCCGTTACGAAAGCC
>JANOTU010000268.1:0-5708 GCA_031416515.1 Hyphomicrobiales bacterium | reverse complement strand
GCTGAAATTCGGCGCAACGCTGGAAGGCGGCAAAAAAGTCACCAGCGCATTTTTCGCCAAATGCCTTGTTGAGGAAATGCAAAGGGTGAAAGAGGAAGTGGGTGCGGAAGCCTATGCCGCTGGCCGCTTCAAGGAGGCCATCGCCCTGTTCAAGACCATGTCCACATCGAAGGCATTTGAATCCTTCCTGACCATCTCGGCCTATCGGAAAATCATGTGACGGCGGCTCTCGCCACCAAGCATCAAAGATCACAAGGGCAGATTGTCCTCGACTACGGCGCTGGCGGCTTGGTGCGGCTGCGCGAACAGGGAGCGGCGAAACTGCGCCTGCCCTTTGGCGGCCATGAGGCGATTCTGATCAACACCGGCGGCGGGCTTGCGGGCGGCGATGAATTTGACTTCACGATTGCGGTGGGCGCGCAAGCAAAACTCAGCGTGACGACTCAAGCCGCCGAGCGCGTTTACCGCACATTGGGGCCGCCAGCGCGAGTTGCCACCGGGTTGCAGGTTGGCGGGCAAGCGGCATTTTCATGGCTGCCGCAGGAAACCATTTTGTATGATGGCGCAGGACTTCGCCGCAGCATCACCGCCGAAGTCGCAGAAGATGCGCGGCTGCTTGCGGTGGAAAGTTTCATCTTCGGCCGCGCCGCCATGGGCGAGACCCTCCGCTCGGTGAGCTTGCGGGATCGCTGGCGGATCCGGCGCGGAGGCAATTTGATCTTCGCCGATGATATTGCCCTGTCAGGCGCCCTGCCCTCCACAGCGGCCACTCTGGGAAATGCCGGGGCGATGGCGACCATTGTGCTGATATCACCGGATGCCGAGGCCATGGTCGAGGGGGCGCGAGAATATTCAGCCGCCAGCGCCTGGTCTGGCAAGCTTGTTGCTAGGCTTCTGGCCCAAGACAGTTTTGACTTGCGCAAGAGCCTCATTCCGTTGCTACATCTATTGGCGGGCGGAATTCCCTTGCCCAAGGCTTGGTCACTTTGAGGAAAATTCATGCAGCTCACACCGCGTGAGAAAGACAAGCTCCTGATTGCCATGGCGGCGATTGTCGCGAGACGTCGCCTTGAACGGGGCGTCAAGCTCAATCACCCTGAAGCCATCGCCCTGATTACCGATTTCGTGGTGGAAGGAGCGCGTGACGGCAAAAGTGTCGCCGACCTCATGGAACAAGCCGCCCATGTTGTTTCAAAAGCCCAGGTCATGGACGGCATCGCCGCCATGATCCACGACGTGCAAGTCGAAGCCACCTTTCCCGACGGCACCAAGCTGGTGACCGTCCATCAGCCGATAAGATGAGAGGCCTCAGCATGCGGCAGCGGGTTGCTTTTCTTCCTTTTCCCCTTGCGGGAGAAGGTGGCGCGAAGCGCCGGATGAGGGGGCGGGTGGCCAAGTTGAATCGGCTGTCGGACTCGTTAAACTGCCCCCTCATCCGACATGGCGCTTCGCGCCCCGCCACCTTCCTCCGCAAGGGGGAAGAAAAAAATATGGAGTGTTGCCATGATCCCCGGTGAAATCATCACCAAGCCCGGCGACATTGAGATCAATGTCGGCGCCCACCGCACAACCCTCGAAGTCGCCAATACCGGCGACCGGCCCATTCAGGTGGGATCGCATTATCATTTCTTTGAAACCAACGAGGCGCTGGCCTTCGACCGCGCAAAGGCCCGGGGCCAGCGCCTCGACATTCCCGCCGGCACAGCGGTACGCTTCGAGCCTGGCCAGCGCCGCGAGGTGACACTGGTGGCTTATGGCGGCACGAGAACGGTGTATGGTTTTCAGGGCAAGGTGATGGGGAGGCTCTGATGTGCTATATGGCGCTGATGACAGGAGGATCATGCTCATGAAACACATTGAGACAAGGATGCTGGCCGATGGCTTGGTGGAAATTCCAGCCTCGGTGCGCGAGCGGCTGAATCTCAAGGAAGGCGACAGGATCGATTTCTACCTTGAAGACGAGGGCAGGACCGTGCGGTTCCTGGCGCGCAATGGCAAGCTGTCGGACATCAAGAGACTGTTCAAGCATGGAGGCCCGCCCATAGATGTTGACAAGGAAATCGCCGAAGCGCTTGGCGAAAAACATGACCGGATCAACCGCGAGTGGCAGGAGTGGGACGAATTCCAGGAATGGCGGAAGGCAAAAGCCAGCCAGGCCGCTGAATGATCGCTGCCGATACCAATGTCCTGCTTCGGCTCTATGTCGAAGATAGTCCGCGGCAACGGCGGGCAGCGCTCGACCTTTTGTCTGGAGCGGGCTTTGGCGGTGTGTATGTCAATGTCGTTGTTCTGGCCGAGATCGCCTGGGCGCTGAAAAGTATTTTTAAGCTGTCCAGAAACAGCTTGATCGGGGTGTTTCTCGATCTCCTCACGCGCGAGGAATTGACCATCGAAAACCGGCCCGCAGTGATGCTGGCGGTTCGGTATTTCGACATAAAGAGGATTAGTTTCGGCGATTGCCTTATCGCGGCGCTCAATGAGGCGGCCGGGGCAGACACCACTTATACGTTCGACCAGCAGGCGGCAGGATTGAGAACCTTCACTCTTGTGGGTGAGGAGAAAGAAGAACCATGACCAAACTCTCCCGCGCCACTTATGCCGCCATGTATGGGCCGACCACTGGCGACAGGGTGCGCTTGGCTGATACCGAACTCATCATTGAAGTGGAAAAGGATTTCACCATTCCTGGCGAGGAGGTGAAGTTTGGCGGCGGCAAGGTGATCCGCGATGGCATGGGGCAGTCGCAGATGTCGCGGGCCTCTGGCGCCATGGATACGGTGATCACCAATGCGCTGATTGTCGATCATTCCGGCATCTGCAAAGCCGATGTGGGCCTGCGCGATGGCCGCATCGCCGCCATCGGCAAGGCGGGCAATCCTGATACGCAAGACGGCGTCACCATTGTCATTGGCCCCGGCACCGAGATCATCGCCTGCGCGGGCCGCATTCTCACGGCGGGCGGCATTGACAGCCACATTCATTTCATCGCCCCCCAGCAAATCGAGGAGGCGCTCTATTCCGGCATCACCACCATGCTGGGCGGCGGCACTGGGCCGGCGCATGGCACGCTGGCCACCACGGTCACCCCCGGCCCCTGGCATCTGGCGCGGATGATCGAGGCGGCGGATTCGTTTCCGATCAATCTGGGCTTCATGGGCAAGGGCAACACCTCGCTGCCGCAAGCGCTGGAAGAGCAGATCCTCGCCGGTGCCTGCGCCCTGAAATTGCATGAGGACTGGGGCACAACGCCAGCCGCCATCGACAATTGCCTGAGTGTGGCCGACGCCCATGATGTGCAAGTGGCGATCCACACCGATACGCTCAACGAGTCAGGCTTTGTGGAAGCCACCATCGCCGCTTTCAAGGGCCGCACCATTCACACCTTCCACACCGAGGGTGCTGGCGGCGGCCATGCGCCGGACATCATCAAGGTGGCGGGCCTCCCCAATGTGCTGCCGTCCTCCACCAACCCCACCCGGCCCTATACGATCAACACGGTGGCTGAACATCTCGACATGCTGATGGTCTGCCATCATCTATCCCCGCGCATTCCCGAAGACATCGCCTTCGCCGAAAGCCGCATCCGCAAGGAGACCATTGCGGCGGAAGACATTCTCCATGATCTGGGCGCCTTTTCGATGATCTCATCGGACAGCCAGGCCATGGGCCGGGTGGGCGAAGTGATCATCCGCTGCTGGCAAACCGCCCACAAGATGAAAGTGCAGCGCGGCGCTCTTTACGGTGACAGCGGCCACGACAATTTCCGCGTCAAACGCTATATCGCCAAATACACCATCAACCCGGCGATTGCCCACGGCATCTCCCATGAGGTGGGCTCCATTGCGGTTGGCAAGCGCGCTGATCTCGTGATGTGGAACCCAGCTTTCTTCGGCGTGAAGCCGGAAATGGTGCTCCTCGGTGGCTCCATCGCCGCCGCCCCCATGGGCGATCCCAATGCCTCGATCCCCACGCCGCAGCCGGTGCATTACCGCCCGATGTTCGCCAGCTTCGGCAAGATGATGACGAATTCATCCGTCACCTTTGTATCGCAAGCCGCCCTGCATCATGATCTCGACAAGAAACTGGGCACGTCAAAGAAAATGGTGGCGGTGAAGAACACCCGGGGCGGCATTTCCAAATCCTCAATGATCCACAACAACGCCATGCCCAAGATCGAAGTCGACCCCGAAACCTACGAAGTGCGCGCCGACGGCGAACTCCTCATCTGCGAGCCAGCGACGGAGCTGCCCATGGCGCAAAGGTATTTTTTGTTTTGAGGAATTTCGCGCATTCTTCTTTTTCCTTCTCCCCTCGCGGGAGAAGGTGGCGCGAAGCGCCGGATGAGGGGGCGGTTCAGCGGGTCCAATCGGTGGGACTTGCTGCACCGCCCCCTCATCCGTCTCGCGCCCAAGAAAGAAAGGGGGCGCGATCCACCTTCCCCCGCGAGGGGGGAAGGGAAGTATGATGATGCGCGCCGCATCATTCCAGCGCGGGGCCAGCATTGTCCCGTTTGACATCGTGGTGCTCGATGCGAAATCGCGCCATATCCGGCGCAAGCTCATTACCCTTCAGCATGGCGATGAAGTGCTGGTTGATTTTGAAAAACCGGTGATGCTCCAGCACGGCGATTGCCTGGTGCTGGAGGACGGTCGGCTGGCGAAGGTGATCGCCGCCGAGGAAGACCTCATGGAAGTCACCGGCCCCAATCTCCTGCAACTTGCCTGGCACATCGGCAACCGCCATCTCGCCGCGCAGATCGAGCTAACCCGCATTCTCATCCGCCGCGACCATGTAATCGCCCACATGCTGGAGCATCAAGGTGCGAAAGTCCGAAATGTCACAGAACCGTTCACCCCTGAACACGGCGCCTATCATGACCACGGCCATTGAAGCGGGCCAGCTTTTGCTTCTGCTTAACTGGATGTCGCCAGCTTTCCCGATTGGCAGTTTCGCCTACAGCCACGGGCTGGAATGGGCGATTGAAGAGGGACAAGTGACGTCCGCCGCAGGTCTCAAATCATGGATTGAAGATATCATCATCCGAGGCTCCGGCTGGAACGACGCCGTGCTGTTTGCGCGCGTATGGCAGGACAATGCAGGAAAACTGAACGAACTGGCCCTGGCCCTGTCATCATCAAAAGAGCGCTATCTTGAAACAACGCAACTTGGCGCGGCATTCGAAATTGCCGCATCTTTCTTCCCTTTTCCTCCCCCCCTTGCGGGGGAGGTGGCGCGGCACGCACCGGAGGGGGGCCTTGCCGCAAGGGGGGGAGGAAAAGTATGCGCCTATCCCATCGCCGCTGGGCTCGCCTGCAAGGCTATGGGGATAGACAAATCCCTCGCCCTTCTCAGCTTTTTGCAAGGTTTCTCCAACGCGCTGGTTTCAGTTGCCGTCCGTCTTGTGCCGCTGGGCCAAACCGCTGGCCTTGAAACCATCCGAGGACTCATGCCCGTCATCATCGCCACCGCCACACGCGCCGCAACAGCCAGCCTGGACGATCTCGGTTCCGCCGCCATCGCAGCCGACATTGCGTCGATGAAACACGAAACCCAATATTCAAGAGTGTTCCGCACATGAGCCATGGTCCCTTGCGCGTTGGCATCGGCGGCCCGGTGGGTGCCGGGAAAACCACACTGACCGAACATCTGTGCCGTGCCTTGGCGGGGCGCTGTTCGATGGCGGTGATTACCAATGACATCTACACCCG
>JANOTU010000267.1:0-5871 GCA_031416515.1 Hyphomicrobiales bacterium | reverse complement strand
CAAGCAACTCTTCACACAGGCGACTGCCAGCTGCAATCGCCAAATCCGGATTCTTCGGAATATTCTGAACACCATGCAGGTTTGAAATATCGCTGTACAGGAAATCGCGCATGAAAAAATTGGGAGAGAGCTTTCTTCTGCCAAATTCCTCAAGGGCCTGAATTGTTTTGATCGGCCGCATCTCCCATCCCCTTGTTGGCGTCGTTCGTCATTTTCTTCGCATTGCCAAACAGCGCTAAAGTGTTTTCATGCGAAACAGTCTGGCACTTTTCACGCCTCCAACTCTGTGAGCAAAGCATCCACCGCCACGCGAAGCCCTGGCATGGCCTCCTTTGCGATGGCCCAAACGCGGGCGTGCTCCACAACGGCATAACCGTGGATCAGAAGATTGCGGAATGCGATGATTCTTGCGATTTCGGGAATGCGCATTGCCAATTCGGGGTTGCTTTTAGAGAGCAAACCCAACGCTTCTCCGATGATTTCGAATTTGCGTTCAACAGCGGAATGAATGAGGGGTGACGCCGTATATGTCTCGAAGTTCACTTCACCAATAAACTCAAGAATGGCATCTATCGCCTCGCGCACATCCCACAAATAGCTGCGGGGATTACGCTGCATAGACCACCTCGCGGGCGTGGTTGATTTCTCCAAGCATGTAGGGATTTTTGACAGCGCCCGGTTCGACCAGATCGACGCGGCGGCCAAGCAGTTCAGCGAGAGCGTCGCGGAGGCCAAAATACTCTTCGAGCGGCCCCAGCATTGATGGGCGCTGGTACTCTACAAGAAAGTCTGCATCACTCGCAGCCTCATCAAAATCAAGACCACGCGCTGCCGATCCAAAAACTTCCAGTTTGCTCACACCATAGCGACGGCAGAGGTCCGAAATCGCAATCCGATTGTCTGCGATCAGACTGTGCATCTCACATCCCCTTGTTGATCTCTTCCGTCATTTTCTTGGCGTCGCCGAACAGCATCATGGTGTTGTCGCGCCAGAAGAGGGAGTTGTCGATGCCGGCGTAGCCCGATGACATGCCGCGCTTGATGAACATCACCGTGTTGGCCTTCCACACCTCCAGCACCGGCATGCCGTAGATGGGAGAGCTTGGGTCTTCTTTCGCGGCGGGGTTGGTCACGTCATTGGCGCCGATCACGAACACAACATCGGTCTGGGCGAATTCGGAGTTGATGTCTTCAAGCTCGAAGACCTCATCGTAAGGCACACTTGCTTCCGCGAGGAGCACGTTCATGTGGCCGGGCATGCGGCCCGCCACCGGGTGAATGGCGTATTTGACCGAGACGCCGGATTTTTTCAGATGATCCGCCATTTCGCGCAAAGCATGCTGGGCTTGCGCAACAGCCATTCCGTAACCGGGGACAATGATGACGGAGCCCGCGTTCTTCATGATGAAGGCGGCGTCATCGGCTGAGCCTTGCTTCACGGGCCTGGTTTCGCCTTGCGCCGCAGGGCCCGCGGTTTCACCGCCGAAGCCGCCCATGATCACCGAGAAGAACGAGCGGTTCATGCCCTTGCACATGATGTAGGAGAGGATGGCGCCCGATGAACCCACCAATGCTCCGGTGATGATGAGGGCAGAATTTCCGAGCGTAAAGCCGATGCCCGCAGCCGCCCAGCCGGAATAGGAATTGAGCATCGAGATCACCACCGGCATATCCGCGCCGCCGATGGGCACAATCAGCAGGAAGCCCAGCGCGAAGCTGACCAGGACGATGAGCCAGAAGGCGATGGCGCTTTGGCTGGCGAAGAACCAGTAGATGAAAAGAACAAGCGCCACAGCCAAGGCGATGTTGATCGCATGGCGCATGGGGAGAAGAATGGGAGCGCCGCTCATGCGGCCGTCGAGCTTCAAGAACGCGATGATCGAACCGGTGAAGGTGACAGCGCCAATGGCGGCACCCAGCGCCATTTCAATAAGGCTTTGCGCATGGATGTCGCCGCCCTCGGCGATGCCGAAAGCATCGGGCGCATAAAACGCCGCTGCTGCAACGAAAACAGCGGCGAGGCCCACCAGCGAATGAAAGGCCGCCACAAGCTGCGGCATTTGCGTCATGGCGATGCGTTTGGCGGTGACAGCGCCGATGGCTCCGCCAATGGCGATGCCGGCAATGATCAGTACCCAGACCATTGGGTTGGACGGCGCTGAGACCGCGAGTGCGGTCAGCACGGCGATGGTCATGCCTATCATGCCGTAAGTGTTGCCCATGCGCGAGGTGGCGGGCGATGAGAGGCCGCGCAGCGCCATGATGAACAGGGCGCCGGAGACCAGATAGAGAAGGGCCGCGAGATTGGCAGACATAGCTTATTTGCCCTTCTTTTTATACATGGCGAGCATCCGGGACGTCACCAGAAAGCCGCCGAAAATATTCACCGAGGCGAGGATGAGGGCGAAGAAGCCGAAGATCATGGCGACGGTGGAACCGGACGCAATGGCCCCTGCCCCCACCGCAAGAAGCGCCCCCACCACAATGACCGAGGAAATGGCGTTGGTGACCGACATCAGCGGCGTGTGCAGCGCGGGCGTCACATTCCACACCACATAGTAGCCCACGAAAATGGCGAGCACAAAAATGCCAAAGAGCGAGACGAAGGGATCAACGGTGTGGGCGAGCGATTCCATTATTTGGCTCCTGCGAACATGGGATGCACCAGCGCGCCGCCGCGCGCGATCATGGTGCCCTTGATGATCTCGTCGGCCTCATCGATTTTCAGGGTGCCGTCCTTCTGCACCATGAGATCAAGGAAATTGGCGAGGTTCTTGGCGTAAAGCGGCGAGGCATTGCCAGCCAGCCTGCCCGCCAGATTGAGCGTGCCGATAATTGAAACACCATTATGCACGACGATTTGATCAGGCTTCGACAAAGGGCAATTGCCGCCGCGCTCAACTGCGAGATCAACGATCACCGAACCGGGCTTCATCGATTCCACCATCTCCTTGGTGATCAGCACCGGCGCTGGCCTGCCCGGAATAAGCGCTGTGGTGATGACAATGTCCTGGGCCTTGAGATGCTCAGCGACAAGGGTTGCCTGCCTGGCCTTGTCCTCGGAGGATAACTCCTTGGCATAGCCGCCTGCGGTTGCGGCGTCGGCCACATCGGCGAAGACGAACTTGGCACCCAAACTCTTCACCTGTTCTTCCGTGGCTTTGCGCACGTCAGTAGCGGAAACGATGGCGCCGAGACGCCGCGCGGTGGCAATGGCCTGGAGGCCGGCGACGCCCACCCCCATGATAAAAACTTTTGCAGGAGGCACCGTGCCCGCCGCTGTCATCATCATCGGGAAGGCGCGGCCAAAGTAGGCAGCGGCATCAATCACTGCCTTGTAGCCAGCAAGGTTGGACTGCGAGGAGAGAATATCCATCGACTGGGCCCGCGATATGCGCGGCATCAGCTCCATGGCGAAAAGTGTGACGCCGCTGGCAGCAAGGCCGTCCAGCCCGGCGCGGTCACCGTAAGGATCAAGCCCGCCCGCCAGGATGGCGGTTTTCTTCAGTGTACGGACAAGATCAAGCGACGGCCTGCGCACCGTGACGATGATGTCGCAATCGCTGAAATCACCGGGCACAATTTCCGCGCCCGCCGCAGCATAGGCGTTATCGGAAATATGGGCGCCCCGGCCAGCGCCTGCCTGCACCGAAACGGCGAGGCCCTTCTTGACATAGGCCTTGACCATGTCCGGGCTTGCCGCGACTCGGGCCTCGCCTGCCTGGGATTCAGCTGGAACGCCAAGTTTCATGAGAGGCGGAAAGCCACAAGCAGCGCAAACAGCGCCAGCAGGCCGCCAGAGAGCTTCCAACTGCCAAGGCGCATGTCAATCACCACTGCAAGACAGCCAAATATCAGCCCGGAAAAGCCAATGAATACGTTGTATGTGGGCACAAAACGAAAACACACCAACGCCACCAGCACATAAACGCAGATGATCGAAAGCGCCACCGAGCCGGTGATGAAGCCCTTATAGGTGGCAGTATGTTCGTCCATGCCATGAGACGGTGCGGGCGCGTGATCAGCCATGATGTTCCCCTCTTGAAGTTGCGATTGTGTGCGCTTCTAGCCAGTTGCAACGCTGCCCGCAAGTCAGGCAGACGCACCCAGTTCGCTCTGCCAATCTTGCCTGCCTGACATGACGCGGACAATGAGGATGTCGTTTCCCGCAATCCGGTAAATCACCATATGCGAACCATAGCGGTGTACCCGGACAGGAGGATCAAACTCGGCTCGTTCGCGGGCGATAAGCGGGCTTGCCGTCAACAACTCAAACAGCTTCCGCAGTCCTTGCAGATAAGCGTTGGCCTGCGCCTCGCCGTACTGCCGGAAGCCATATGCATAGAGCCTGCTGATGTCGTCGTCAGCCTCATGAGTCGTGCGGATGCGCAACTACTTGCGCCCTGCCATACGCGCCCGTTCAAAAACCTCATCAATAGAGAGTTCACTGATTCCACTGGCGATCCCCTCTTCGATGGCCGCCTGAACCTCAACGCGAAACGCCTCCGCCTGCTGGTCCTTGCGGATCAGATCGCGAACATAATCGCTGACATTGCCATAGCGGCCCGTCTCAGCCTGGGCCTCGGCCCATTCTTTCATTTTGTCGGGAAGTGATACGTTCATTGTAGCCATAGAGGGCCTCCTTTGGGGGAAAGAATATCATCATGTCAAAGACTGTCAAAGAAGGATTCGACAGGCTACCTTGCCAATGGGCGACCTCACCCGTTTTGCCAACATTCTCGTTGCCTCATCCATGGGCGCGATCTTCGGGATTGAAGCGTTTCACCCTGATCTCGGATTCTCTTTCGTGCATGGTGTAGCTGTCAAACCAAGCCTGCATTTTCAGGGTCATGTCCATGCTGACGCCAAACGCCTTTTCGATCCGCAGCGCCATTTCGGGCGAGAGCGCTGATTTGGCGTTTACGAGGTCGGACAGGGTGGCGCGGCGCACGCCGAGGATTTCCGCCGCCTTGCTTACGGACAGGCCCAGCTCCGCCAGCACCTCGGTGCGAATGAAGTCGCCGGGATGGGAAGGCTTCATTCCTGCTTTGACAGCGCTCTTGCGCATCAGTGTTTATCCATCAACATCGCACACAAAAAGTTTTCAACACATAGACACGAATTAGATTGCGGCGCCATCACATCACGCGCCGCCTGATGCCATCTTTAAACAGCACGACATTGAAATTCAACAGCAGGCCCAACCGGAGCCCGGACAGTTTCAGGAAAGTGCGCAATTGGGCCTCGTGGAGCGAGCACATCGACGGACTTAATTTCGACAATCACGCAGTCAGCGACAATCAGGTCGGTGCGGTAGGCGGCGTCAATGGCCTCGCCATCGAAAAGTATTGGCAGCGCAACCTGTCGCTGGATCGCGATATTCCGCTTGTCTAGCTCATGCGCGAGGCAATGCTCGTAAACATTTTCCAACAACCCCGGCCCCAGCAGGCGATGCACCTTCAACCCTGCATCGACGACCTGGCGCGCGGCGTCCTCCGTCAGTTTCCCAATTGGTTGATGATCCATTCTTGTCTCCCCAAGGTTTCAACACAAAGACACAAATGACACAAAGGAGAACATTTTTCGCCGCAGGCGCAACCACTCTTCTTCGTGACCTTCGTGTCTTTGTGTTGAATCATTCCTGCCCCTCCAACTCATCATTCAATCCCGCATCGACAAACTGTCGCGCGGCTTCCTCCGCTTTTTTCAATTGGTCGATGATCCATTCTTGTCTCCCCAAGGTTTCAACACAAAGGGCTTGTAAGCAAATAAGTGACTCGATGCGAAACGAACCACTACCCCACGACCGTCATCCCAGCGAAAGCTGGGAACCAGCTTGCAGCTTGAACAGGCCTTGATTATCGAAGCTCC
>JANOTU010000266.1:0-4215 GCA_031416515.1 Hyphomicrobiales bacterium | reverse complement strand
TTTTTGCCACTTATGCCAGTAATTTCGGGCGTCCCGCCCGCACTCAAGGGCGGGCGAGACGCCCGCGCTCCCAGCGAGTTCACCCCAATAGCCTGTGGCGACAAGCTGAACCGAAACCGAGGACCCCGTTAATCTGGCGTTCATGTTGCAAGGGCAGGCTGGCGCCTGTATGAAATGACGCCATGACGACAGTATTTATTGATGGCGAGGCCGGAACCACCGGGCTTCAGATCCGCGCCCGGCTGAAAACCCGGACGGATTTGACGCTGCTGACGATTGACCCGGAAAAGCGCAAAGACCCTGCGGTTCGCCGCGACATGCTTAACTCCGCTGATGTGGCAATCCTCTGCCTGCCCGATGAGTCTGCGGTTGAGGCGGTCAACTTCATTGACCCGGCCTCGAAGACCAAAGTGATCGACGCATCGAGCGCCTTTCGCGTCAGCCCCGGCTGGACCTATGGTTTCCCCGAGATGAGCAACGCCCAGCGGGCTGAGATCACCAGGTCGCAGCGCGTCTCCAATCCCGGATGCTATCCGCAAGGCCTGATCGCGCTGCTGCGCCCGCTGATCAAGGCGGGCATCATGTCGCCCGACTATCCCGCCACCTACAATGCCATTTCTGGTTATTCCGGCGGCGGCAAGAAAATGATCGAGGACTATGAGCTGCACGGCGCCAAAATCATACCCTACCTGCCCTACGGCCTCACCTTCAACCACAAGCACCTGCCCGAAATGAAAACTTTTTCCGGGCTTGAGCATGAACCGGTGTTTCAGCCAGCGGTTGGCAACTATGCGCAAGGCATGATGGGGGCGGTGCCGGTCTTCACCGATCTTCTGATGAAACAGGTGACGGGGGTCGATATCCGGGAATGTCTGGCCGCAGCCTATGAGGACAGCCATTTCATTTCTGTGGCAACCTTGCTGGAGGTCGAGCGCTCGACCAGCATCAACCCGGTCGCCCTCAACAACACCAACCAGATGCGCCTCCACGTCTTTGCCAATGACAAGCGCGGCCATGTCCTGCTGATGGCGGTCTATGACAATCTTGGCAAAGGAGCCTCGGGGGCCGCTGTGCAAAATCTCAACCTGATGATCGGTGTTGACGAAACACTTGGCGCCGATCTTGTCACACCCTTGTAAGAAAGCATCATGCTGAAATTTGATCACCTCACAGGCGTCGCGGCGCCGCTCAATACGGTCAATGTCGACACCGACATGATCATCCCCAAGCAGTTTCTCAAAACCATCCTGCGCACGGGCCTTGGCAAGTCGCTGTTTTATGAAATGCGCTTCACCCAGGCCGGTCAGGAAATCCCCGGTTTTGTGCTGAACAAGCCCGCTTACCGCAAGGCGCAAATCCTGGTCGCTGGCGATAATTTTGGCTGCGGCTCCTCGCGCGAGCATGCGCCCTGGGCGCTGCTCGATTTCGGCATCCGCTGTGTGATCTCGACCAGCTTTGCGGATATTTTCTATAACAACTGCTTCAAGAACGGCATTCTGCCCATCGTTGTCTCTCCGCAAGATTTGAAGAAGCTGATGGATGACGCCGAGCGCGGCGCCAATGCCACTGTCTCGGTTGATCTGCCGTCCCAGGAAATCCGTGGCCCCGATGGCGGCGTGATCAAGTTTGATATCGATCCCTTCCGCAAGCATTGTCTCCTCAACGGCATTGACGATATCGGCCTGTCGCTGGAGAAATCCGCTTCCATCGATGCCTTTGAGAAAAAGCAGGCTGCCAGCCAGCCCTGGCTCTAAAGGTTGGAAAACATTCTCAACACCGTCCTGCCGGTTTTCGGCATGATCGTCTTGGGCTTTGTCTTCGCCAAATTCCGCATTGTTGATGCGAGTTCGGCCAAGGGCATATCGCTGTTTGTGTTCAGCGTGGCGATACCGGCGTTTTTGTTCCGGACCGTGGCCACCATGGCAGCGCAGGATTCCGCGCCCTGGGCCCTGTTCACGGCGTTTTTTGGCGGGCTTGCCGTTACCTGGATTGTGACAGCCCTGGTCTCGCAGCGCGTGAGCAGCCTCAAGGCCAGCGGCGGGGCGGCGGCCTCCATGGCAGCGGGATTTGGCAATCTGGCGCTTTTGGGCGTGCCGCTGGCGCTGTCGCATTTTGGCAATGGCGTGGCCGTGCCGCTGGGGCTGATTATCTCGGTCCACGCCCCCATCTTGTGGTTTGCGGCAACCCTGCATCGCGAAATGGCGCGCCATGCGGGGGGCCTGTCGTTCAAAAAAATGGGGCGCGAATTGTTTCTCAGCCTCGCCACCAACGCCATTGTCCTTGCCTTGCTGGCGGGCACGCTGTGGCGCGTCACCGGCCTTGCCATTCACCCGGTCGGCGACCGCATGCTCGCCATGCTCTCTGATGCCAGCGTGCCCACCGCTCTCTTTGCCCTTGGCCTGTCGCTGGCGGGTTATTCCTTGCGCGGGGCCTGGAGCGGCATGCTCGCTTTGATCGTGCTCAAGATGGTGCTGATGCCGGTGATGGTCTGGCTCATGGTGCGCTATGCTGTTACCCTCCCCCCTCTCTGGGCCAAGCTCGCCATCCTCTTTGCCGCCATGCCCACCGGCGCCAACGCCTTCCTCTTCGCCCACCGCAATGATGAGACTGTGCCAGCCGTATCGGGCGCCATAGCCTTAGGCACAGGTCTTGCCGCCATAACAGCCTCGCTGCTGCTCTATCTGATGGATGCAGGATTGATCTAGCGCGGGCAAGCTTGATCTTGGGGCTTGGCTCTTTTGAAAGGGGCTTGTCGTCACCATGCGGCTTGAGGCATGGTGGTTACATCATGAAACATTTTGACGTTTTGATTGTGGGCGGCGGCGTGGTGGGGTCGGCCACTGCCTATTACTTGAAAAAGCACGGGTACTCCGGCTCCATCGGCATTGTCGAGAAAGACACGACCTTCCAGTTTGGCTGCACGGCGCGCTCGGCCGGCGGGCTTCGGCAGCAATTTTCCACGCCTGAGAATATCGAGCTGTCCAAATTCGGGTTGAAACTGCTGCGCAATCTGCAAGCGGAGTTTGGACAAGATGCCGAGGTGAATTTCCGCGAGCAGGGCTATCTCATCATGGCCTCGTCCGAAGGTCTGGGCATTTTGGAGGAGAACCACAAAATTCAAATTCGCCATGGCGCTGACAACGCCATTCTCAAAGGCGCTGCGCTGGCGGCACACTTTCCCTGGCTCAATTGCGATGGAGTTGCCGGCGGCTGTTT
Organism: Hyphomicrobiales bacterium; assembly: GCA_031416515.1. Taxonomy (GTDB): domain Bacteria; phylum Pseudomonadota; class Alphaproteobacteria; order Rhizobiales; family Aestuariivirgaceae; genus Aestuariivirga. The sequence continues at coordinate 999 of JANOTU010000266.1, read as the reverse complement.
TGGCCGCTCGGGCGAGGGTTGGCTTGACCCGTGGTCGTTGATGTCGCTGTTTCGGAAAGGCGCCGGTGTGCCTGTCATGGCTGGCGAGGTTTCAGGCATTGCGAAAAATCGCGTTACTCTGGCCAGTGGCGAGACGCTTTCATTCGGCTGCATCGTCAACGCCGCAGGCGCGGGCGCAGGCGCGTTGGCGGCGATGGCAGGGCTGGCGCTGCCGGTGGGGCCGCGCAAACGCTATGTCTATGTGATTGACTGCCCTGCAGCGACTGACGACTTGCGCCGCGCGCCGCTCACAGTCGAGCCCACAGGGGTTTATTTTCGCCCCGAGGGGCGTCACTTTATTTGCGGCTTGTCTCCGGAAGAACATGAAGAACCAAGCTTGATGGATTGGGAGGTGGATTACGCCTGGTTTGAGGACCGCGTCTGGCCGGTGCTGGCTGAACGGGTGCCGTTGTTTGAAGCGGTGAAGGTGATTAACGCCTGGGTTGGACATTACGACTATAACGCGCTTGACCAGAACGGCGTGATCGGCCCCCACCCGGAGATGAAAAATTTCTACTTCGCCAATGGCTATTCCGGCCACGGCCTGCAGCAAGGGCCGGCATCTGGCAATGCCATCGCCGAACTCATCGTCTATGGCGAGTACCGCGCCATTGATCTTGCCCGGCTCGGCTATGGCCGGATCGCCAGGCGGGAGCCTTTGTTTGAAACAAACGTGATCTGATGCGCGTGCTCGCCGTCTCATCGCAGGTGGCATATGGCCCCGTGGGGCTGACTGCCAGCGTGCCTGCCTTGCAGGCCAGGAGCCATGAGGTTTTGGCGGTGCCGACAGTGACGCTGTCCAATCACCCCGGCCACGGGGCGCCGGCGGGATTTCGCAGCAATGCCGCCGATCTCAGCGCCATCTTCACGGCTCTCGAAAATCTTGGTGTGTTGCGCGGCTGCGCTGGCGTCATGACCGGTTATTTCGCCAGCGCTGATCAGGTGCAGGTTGTGGCTGGC
>JANOTU010000265.1:0-1914 GCA_031416515.1 Hyphomicrobiales bacterium | reverse complement strand
CCGCCCGCCAGCACGATAAGGGAATGGCCGTTAAAGCTGCCGGCGATCACTGGCAGGTGAAAGCCAAACAGCGGCGACTGGAACGCGGCGATAAGCTGCAGCACCAGAAACAACAGGACGATGCGCAGCACGATGGCCAGCGCTGTTCCGATCTGGCGCACATATTTCTGGCGCTCTGGTGCCACCCGCTTGGCCTCAATCGAGATATAAAGCAGGTTGTCAAAGCCCAGCACGGTTTCGAGCGCTGTGAGCACCATCAATGTCGTCAGATTCTGGATGGTAAAAAGATCGGCCATGGCGCATTCCGTATTTCGGAAGATGCGTTTAGCGGGTCTTTACCGGCAATGGAATGGGATCCGCTCCAGTTCCTTGATGATGGCGTTCTCAAAGCGCGGCTCCTGGCTGATTTCAATTGACTTGGTGGCGCTGAATTGCAACGCTTCGCACATGCCAACGCCAAAAACCGGTCAGGAACTTCTTGAAACCGCTTACACGCTGGCAACGCCCGCGGACAATGTCGCCTATTACCGGGATGCGGCATCTGCCTATGACAACGAATTCGCAGCGGGGCTGGGCTATGACTACCCCCGGGCAATCGCCCAAGCCTACCTTGACCATGCGCGTGTCAGCGATGTTCCCATCGCCGATATTGGCTGTGGCACAGGCTGTGTCGCCAAGGCGCTTGAAGTGCCGCCAGAGCAGATCGACGGATTTGACATCTCGCCGGAGATGCTCGCCATCGCGCAGGCCAAAGCGCTCTACCGCTCACTCACTTGCGTGGATATCACCGAGCCACTCAGCGCAATAGCTCATAGCTACGGCGCGGTGCTGAGCGCTGGCACTTTCACGCATGGCCATCTGGGGCCGGGCCCTTTGCGCTCCCTGCTTGGACTGGCGCGGCGGCACGCGCTCTTCATCATCGGAGTCAATCGGGCGCATTTTGACAAGGCGCAATTTGGGCAGACACTGGACGAGCTTCAGGCGAGCGGCAAGATCACAACCGTCAAGACCCACGAGGTTAATATCTATACCCGGCCCGGCCACGCCCATTCTGATGACGTTGCGCTCATTCTGATTTACCGAAAACTCTCCGGCTTGCCGGGCGAAAGCCAAGCGGCTAAATAAACGACCTGGCACGGAGGCCTTGCATGTCATTTCTGAAAAAATTGTTCGGCGGCGGGGCTGCGGCTGAGGCGGCGCCGGCCAAGAGCCTTGACCACAAGGGCTTTGCCATTGCCGCCACACCTTACAAGGAGGGCGGGCAGTATCAGGCTTGCGGGGTGATTTCCAAAGATGGCCAGGAGCACCGCTTTGTGCGCGCTGACCGGTTTTCCTCGCTTGATGAGGCGGTGGAATTTTCCCTGGCCAAGGGGCAGCAGATTATCGATGAGCAGGGCGAGCGCCTGTTTCAGCCCAGGCAGTAGTTGAAGCTCACGCTGATGCGGTTTCCCGCAGCGCGGTTGAGCGGCACTTCATGGCGGAGCCAGCTTTCCCACAAAAGCAATGTGCCGGATTTTGGCGTTTGCGATACTTGCGTGGGGTGCCCCGGTGGTGCCGCCATCATCAAGCCAATGCGCGGGTCTTCAAAAACAATAGGGCCAGCGCCTTCCGGCATTGCCACATAATAGGTGCCGCTGATCACGGCGTTGCGGTGGATATGCGACGTGTGGGAGCCGCCTTCGGGCATGACGTTGACCCACAGTGTGTCGCAGACCGGTTTCAACCCGCGCAACTCCCAATCCAGGTCTTTGGCGAAAGCTTTGGCGTGGCGCTGGATGATTTTTTCCAAGCGGCCAAATTCCTTTGACTGCCGGTGCAGATCGTCAATCGAGGCAAAAGATGTATAGCCGGGATAGCTATGGGCCTCGCACCACTTGATGCCAGCGCGGTCAACTTCGCTCAAGTCCATGGCGA
>JANOTU010000264.1:0-3650 GCA_031416515.1 Hyphomicrobiales bacterium | reverse complement strand
CATCTGCGGACAAAAACCCCAAAATGCGCGGCCAGCCTGTGGTTTACCATGGCGTTCATGCGAACAGCCGCTTGGATTTCAGCGGTGCCCCTGTCTGGACAGGGGCCTTGCGCTCACAAGGCTCAGCTACAATTCCGGAGTATGCCCAAACATAACGCATCCACCGTACGCCGTCAAGGACTAAATTCTATATTTCGAATAAATACCATCTACAGCCAGCCTTTGCGCTTGAAATAGAGCCACGGCATAAACGCCGAGAGCAGCATGAAGCCAATCGCCATGGGATAGCCGAACCATTGTTCAAGTTCCGGCATGAGGCGGAAGTTCATGCCGTAGATGCTGGCAACCAGGGTTGGAGGCAGGAACACCACGGCGGCAATCGAGAAGATTTTGATGATGCCATTCTGCTCGATGGAAATGAGGCCCAGCACCGCATCCAGCAAAAAACTGATCTTGCCATTGAGGAATGAGGCGTGGTCGGTGAGCGACTGGATGTCGCGCTGGAGTATCTTGAGCCGCGCCCGGTTGTCCTTCATGTCGCGCGAGGCAGGCCCCTGGTCGATGATGGCCTGCGCAAAAGCCACAACGCGCACGATGGAGACAAGGCTTTCCCGCATCTTGGAGGTGAAGTCGCCCTCCTCGCCGATATTCTCGATGAGCTCCTGCAAATTCACATCGCGGCGGCGCTGGCGCTTTTTCGTGGCCCCCAGCGCCCGGCCATGGCCAAAGGTTTTCTTGGATGTCTCATCGACAATCTGCGCGACCCGCTCCAGATGGTCAGCGGCGCGGTCAACCACCGCTTCGAGCAGGCTGATATAGATGCCCCAGCCCGTCATCGCGGTGGCCTGCGGCTTCATCGCGCGCTTGACATAGGCCGGAAAGGCCTGCGGATGATGATAGCGAATAGTGATGACAGTATTGTCCTTGATGATGAAAGTGACAGGCGATGATTCCGGCTGGTCATGCTCGCCGCGCCGGATCAAATTCGCCGTCATGAAAGCCGCGCCATCCTCCTGGTAAAGTCGGCTGGAGGCCTCAATCTCGGCCAATTCCTCGCGGGTTGGAATATCAATGCCAAGTGCTGTCTCAACGGCAGTTTCTTCGGCAGCCGATGGCTCGACAAGGTCCAGCCAAACCGTCTCTGGCGGCACACAGGGTTCGGGTGTGGCAAATTCAATAAGGCAGCCTTTGGCAGTTCCGTAAGCGGCAAGCATGGCAGGGCACTCAACAAGTTTGGTTTGGAATCACCATGCCGAAAGACGCAGGCGCAATCAACAACTTCGCGTTTCCACCTTGACTGCAAGCCCCCAAGCGGGCATTACCCCGGCCATTCAGACATCGGAGTGTAGCGCAGCCTGGTAGCGCACCTGCTTCGGGAGCAGGGGGTCGGGAGTTCGAATCTCCCCACTCCGACCATCCGCCTTCGCCAAGGCTTCGGCGTGACCTTGTCACGCGAGCCTTGGCGAAGGCGGATGCCGCGCCGAAGCTCCGCAAGGAGCGTAGGCGGGCCGCCAGACCAATGATGCACTATGTCTACATGCTCCAGAGCCTGCCATTCCCGGACCGCCACTATGTCGGCCTCACGGAGGATTTGAAGCAGCGTTTCACGCAGCACAATGCTGGTGAGTCGGCCCACACCGCCAAGTTCCTGCCCTGGACTCTCCTTGGCTACACCGCCTTCTCCGACAAGAAGAAAGCCCAAGCCTTCGAGGCCTATCTCAAGACCGGCTCAGGCCGGGCCTTCGCCAAGAAGCATTTCTGAAAACTGCTACCTCTTCCCCAGCACCATGAACGCCGCCGGGAAGACCAGCGCGGCGATTGCCGCCTTGACGATGTCGCCGATGATGAACGGCGTCAGGCCATATTCCACGGCTTTTTCCATGCCGCCAACATAGGTCGACAGCCAGATGAGGCCCGGCACGTAGAGCACTGCGGCTCCAAGCAGCATGGCGCCAAACAGCTTGAAAGCATTCTGGCCCCAGCCGCGCTCCACCAGCCAGCCGACGAGGCCCGCCGCCAGGATGAAGCCGATGACATAGCCGCCGCTCGGGCGCATGATGCCGGCGCTCATTTCCGCAAACACCGGCAGGCCCGCAGCACCTTCCAGCGCATAGAGCGCCAGTGTCGCAGCGCCCAGCCTGGAACCGTAAGCGGCGCCAACAGCCAGCACAGCGAGCGTTTGCAGCGTCATTGGCACGGGCAGCATCGGCACGTTGATTTGCGCTGCAATCGCCACCAGAGCGCTGCCCAGCACCGCGAGGATGGCGGCGCGGCCAAGGCCCGTGACCGGCCAGACATGGCTGACCAGAAGATTTGCATTCATGTTCATAGGCGTCCCCTCCACTTGTTGTTGATGATTCCATGTATAAAGCCAGCAGGCCAAAGAGACAACCACGATGACAACACTCGCATTCGACCGCGATTTCGATGCCGTCCCCGGCGAGGCGGCGCAAATTTCGCCGTTGGTGCGCCGGGTGCTGTGCGCCAATCCCAGCCCCTTCACGTTCAAGGGCACCTCAAGCTTTATTGTTGGGAAGGGCCAGGTCGCCATCATTGATCCGGGGCCGCTGGATGAAGCCCATCTGGCCGCCCTCACCCATGCGGTGCGGGGTGAAACCGTCACCCATATCCTCATCACCCACAGCCATGCCGATCATTCGCCGCTGGCGGCGAGATTGCAAGAGCTCACCGGCGCTGTGACCGTAGGCTATGGCCAGATCGCCGCCACAGCCACGGCTGGCCTTGATGCCAGCACCGATCACAGTTTCGCGCCCGACCAGCGAATGGCGCACGGCGATACCCTGACTGGCCCCGGCTGGACGCTGCAAGCCCTTTTCACCCCCGGCCACATGTCCAATCACCTATGCTTTGCATCGCCCGAAGAGCAGGCCCTCTTCACCGGCGACCATGTCATGTCCTGGGCTACCAGCGTGGTGGCTCCGCCCAATGGCAACATGGGCCACTACATGGCGTCGCTCCGGGCGCTGCTTTCTCGTGACGACGCGGTCTACCTCCCCGCCCACGGTCCTTCGCGCCCAAACCCAAAAGCCTGGCTCCAGTCCCTCATCACCCACCGCGAGCAACGCGAGGCTGCTATATTGGCATGCATCAACCAAGGCCACCGCAGCATCAGCGCCATCGTGGCGCAAATCTACCCCGGCCTCGACCCCAAACTCCACGCAGCAGCAGGCCTGTCCACACAAGCACACGTGCAGCACCTGGTGGAGCAAGGCCTTGTAGCAGCGAATGTTCTGACCAAGGGGTTCTGAAGTCAGCGCTCGCTTGGCCACCCGAGCTCCCTGCAATCGCCGCAGACAAACTGTTGATAACCAATCCTCCGCAGTTGATATCAGCCCTGTTACGTCCTCATGCTGCAGCATTGCACTGATTCGGGAGAGATGGACATGCTGACTCAATTGCGGGTGATTGGTATCGCGGGCTTGGCGCTTCTGGTTGCTGCTTGCGTTCCGAGCCTGGATGAAAGACTCACCCGCGAAGGCATTGGCTCTGAACTCAGCGCAGCGGATATTGAAGACTCCACCCTGGTTCAAGACCGGTATCTGGGCGCCATTTGCAGACAGGCTGGTGTCGATCATGGCGAGGCTGGCGACGGACTTCCGCGTTGCGATTACAGTTCCATCGATGAGGCC
>JANOTU010000263.1:0-3270 GCA_031416515.1 Hyphomicrobiales bacterium | reverse complement strand
CGCAGGGCTGCGGGCCGGATGAGGGGGCGGTTCAGCGAGTCCCCCAGCCTTTTGAACTCGCTGAACCGCCCCCTCATCCGGCGCTTCGCGCCACCTTCCCCCGCGAGGGGGGAAGGAAGCAAAGGACTTTGTGCTTTATTCATCATACCCCCCGATACATCCGCCCTGGGTTAAGCTTCCCCTGCGGGTCGAAGGAGGCTTTTACTCTGGCGGTCAGCGCTGCCAAATCATGGCTTTGCGGGTGGAAGACGTGGGCCTGGGCGCGGACATCCGCAGGTGCCCGGAACATGGTGGCGTGGCCGGTGGTCAGGGCGGCCCGGATCACATCCTCCATGCCGTCATTGGTGCTGGCGACATCGAGCCAGATCAGGCCGCCGGCCCAGTCATAGAAGTGCCGGAATTCGGTGGAGCTGCGGATTTTGGCGATCACCTTGGGGCCGTCGGTGGGGGCAACTGATATGCGCCAGACGACGCGGATCTGATTGTCCGTGAACGGAGCAACATCGCGGATATCGCGCCAGACTTGCTTTGATAGGGCATCGGCGAGGATGGCGATTTCGCCCTGAAGCAGCGATTTCAGTTTCTCGCGCCGGGCGGCAACGGAGGCGGAAATGCCTTCAAGGCGCAAATAGGTGCCTTGGCCGGGAAGATGCGCGGCGCCCGAGACTTCGCAAGGCGACTGCATGGCGCGGCTCATGGCGCGAAGCGCAGCGGTGTCATCCAGGCCTGAAACCACAAGCGTTTCTTCGGTCTCGGGTTTGGGCAGAACCTTGAAGGTGACGGACGTCATCGCCGCGAGTGTGCCGTGCGAACCGGCCATCAGCTTGGGGAGATCATAGCCCGTGACATTCTTCACCACCCGCGCCCCCGCCTTGACGATATCACCGCGCCCGGTGACGCAAGTAAGCCCCAGAACATGATCGCGGGCACCCCCTGCCTTGATGCGGCGCGGGCCTGCGAGCGCGCAAGCCAAGGCACCACCAATGGTGCCGCTATGGGCCGAGCCCATCAGCCTGGAAAAATCCGGGGGTTCAAACGCAAGCTGCTGGCGCTGGGCGTCAATCTCGGACTCGATTTCGGAGAGTCTGGTTCCAGCGCCCGCTTCGAGAATAAGCTCGGCTGGCTCATAAAGATTGATGCCGGAAAAACCGGAGAGGTCGAGCTTCGCCGCGTCCACCGGGCGGCCAAGGCCACGCTTGGTGCCGGTGCCGATGACTTCAAAGCCATGATTGGAATGGCGGATGAGTTCAGCAAGTTCAGTCGCGGTTTTCATCAAAATCTCGGTATTTCGGGAAAGGGCAACGCGCCTTTATGAACATGCAGCCGCCCCATTTCAGCGCAGCGGTGCAGGGTGGGGAAAACTTTTCCAGGGTTCAGCAGGCCCCGATCATCAAAGGCGCATTTCACCCGCATCTGCTGGTCGAGATCGATTTGTGAAAACATCACCGGCATCAGATCGCGCTTTTCAATGCCAACCCCGTGTTCGCCGGTGAGCACCCCGCCCACCTTGACGCACAGCCGCAGGATATCAGCGCCAAAGGTCTCAGCACGCTCAAGCTCATCAGGAATATTGGCATCATAAAGGATGAGCGGATGCAAATTGCCGTCTCCGGCATGAAACACATTGGCGACTTTCAGGCCGTGCGTAACCGAGAGGTCAGCAATGCCGCGCAAAACCTCCGGCAGGCATTTGCGCGGGATGGTGCCATCCATGCACAGATAATCCGGCGAAATGCGCCCCACCGCCGGAAACGCCGCTTTCCGCCCTGACCAGAACAACAGGCGCTCTTCTTCTGAATTGGAAATGCGCAAGGTGGTGGAATTATTGGCCGTGGCAATCGCGGAAACCCGCGCGATCAAGTCATCGACTTCAACTTGCGGCCCATCAAGCTCAACAATCAGCAGGCCCTCGACATCAAGCGGATACCCCGCATGGACAAATTCCTCCACCGCATGAATGGCGGGCCGGTCCATCATCTCCATGCCGCCGGGGATGATGCCTGCGGAGATAATGTCCGCCACACATTGTCCGGCATCTTCATTGGTCGAAAAGCCCACCAGAAGCGCCCGCGCCGTTTCGGGTTTTTGCAGAATCCGCACTGTGGCCTCGGTAACAACGCCGAGCAGCCCCTCGGAACCCGTCATCAACCCCAGAAGATCATAGCCATCGCTCTCCAGATGCTTGCCGCCAAGCCGGATGATTTCGCCCGTCACCAACACCATTTCAATGCCAAGAACATTGTTCGCCGTGAGGCCATATTTGAGACAATGCACACCGCCCGAATTCTCCGCAATATTGCCGCCGATGGAACAGGCAATCTGCGAGGAGGGGTCTGGCGCATAATAAAACCCTTGTGCTTCCACGGCTTTGGTGATGGCCAGATTGGTGACACCGGGCTGAACCACAGCGCAGCGGTTTTCATAATCAATCTCAAGAATGGCCTTGAATTTCCCCAGCCCCAGCAAAATCCCGTCGGCCAAGGGCAGGGCACCACCCGATAAAGAAGTGCCGGAGCCGCGCGGCACCACCTTGATATTGTTCTCGTAAGCATAGCGCAGAACCTGCGCTACCTGCTCGGTCGTTTCGGGCAGCACCACCACAAGCGGCATCTGGCGGTAGGCGGTCAGGCCGTCTGACTCATAAGCCCGCATTTCAATTGGCGTTTCAATCACCCCTTCGCCCGCCACGATCCGGCGCAAATCGCCTGCGATCTCGCCCCGGCGGGCGATGGCTGCGGCATCGGGAAGCGGCATTGTGAGCATTGGTTTTTAAGTCTGGCCCATTGGGTGATAACAAGGCTATTATCACCACCATGATTAAAAACCAGAGGAAATTGCAATGCTGAGATTTTCTGTTTTGACGACCAGTTGCCTGATGATGCTGTCCGGCGTGGCTTTGGCCGAAGGCGATGTCGCCAATGGCGAAAAAGCCTTCAAGAAATGCATGGCCTGCCATGCCGTGGCGGACGCCACCAACAAAACCGGCCCGCATTTGGTCGGCGTTGTGGGCCGCAAGCCCGGCAGTGTGGAAGGCTATAAATATTCAGACAGCTTGCTGGAATTCGCCGCCACCGGCGCTGTGTGGGATGAAGCCAATCTCGACAAATATCTGGAAAATCCCAAGAGTCTGGCGCCGAAAGGCAAAATGGCCTACGCCGGATCGAAGAAACCCGAAGAACGCGCCGATTTGATCGCGTTTCTCAAGACCAAAATGTGAGATAGGATACCGCAGACCCCTCCCCCGCTCCGTCACCCCAGCTTTCGCTGGGG